>NZ_JBQSXL010000048.1:0-13086 GCF_052378165.1 Halomonas sp. AOP30-A1-24 | reverse complement strand
ATTATATGCTGCTTATCTGCCGGTTCTTGGCGTGGTTTCAGCCACTCACTGCATCGCCAACCTGGTCCTTGGCTTGGGTCAGGTTGTTTTTGATTATCTTGATGGCACTTCCAACACTTAAAAGGAGTATACCATGGCGCGTTTTGACAACAGAATTGGTCTTATTACTGGGTCTGCCAGCGGCATCGGCAAGGAAATTGCCATTCGTTTTGCTGCCGAGGGTGGTACTCCTATCATCGCTGATCTCAACCTGGATGCCGCCAAGGCCACTGCCGAAGAGATCAAGGCCTCGGGCGCCGATGCGTTTGCGGTGGCAATGAACGTCACCGACGAAGCGCAAGTCGAAAAGGCGGTCAATGAGGTCATTGCCAAGTACGGCAAGATTGACGTCCTGGTCAGTAACGCAGGTATCCAGACCGTGCATCCGCTGGTCGACTTTCCGTTTGAGGACTGGAAAAAGCTGCTGTCCATTCATCTTGACGGCGCATTCCTTACTACGCGAGCCTGTTTAAAGCACATGTACGCCGCCAATTATGGCCGTGTAATTTATATGGGCTCGGTCCACTCCAAAGAGGCCTCTAAGCTCAAGGCGCCCTATGTCACCGCCAAGCATGGCCTGATCGGCCTTAGCAAGGTGCTGGCCAAGGAAGGAGCAGAGTACAACGTGACGTCCAACGTGGTATGTCCAGGTTTTGTGCGCACACCCTTGGTAGACAAACAGATCCCTGAGCAAGCAAAAGAGCTGGGTATCACTGAAGAGGAAGTGATCAAGAACGTCATGCTTAAAGACACCGTGGATGGGCAATTCACTACCACTGACGATGTGGCCGATGCCGTACTGTTCTTTGCGGGCGCCGAGAGCAATGTGATGACCGGTCAGTCGTTGGTAGTAAGCCACGGCTGGTTTATGCAGTAACTGCTAGTCTGCTGAAAGCGGCTTGGTGGCTGAGGCCAGGTGGGTAAGAGAGTAAAAAGCTGTGCCAATCATGCTACAAGAATGCGCCAAAGCCACCGCGCTTGCACATTCTGGACACAATGAAAGACCGGTGCATTCTATAGAGGAGGTATTGGGACAAAAATGCAGAGCTTAGAATCGAAAAAAGCCTCTGAAGAATCAGGGGCTTTTCGAGATAAGTGGCGGAGGGACAGGGATTCGAACCCTGGATAGGCTATTAACCTATGCCGGTTTTCAAGACCAGACTACAAACGCCTTTTTTCTATTTAATATCAGCTAGTTAATTGCCATTAGTATAACGATTAACCGTTATACTAATGGTTTTTCTCCTGATTACCCACCTCCTTCCCCCTTCAAGCAGTTACCCGTTTCTCTGAATTCTCCCTCTCATTATAGTTGCACAAAGTGCGTCAGTGACGCACAATTACACCATGTACACTATCGCTGAAACCGACATCTTCAAGACAAGTGCTAATTCACTATTACGTGAAGACGAACGAATTGCATTCTTTGAGTGGCTAGCCAAAAACCCTGAGGCTGGTGACGTTATCCCAGGTTCGGGCGGATGTCGTAAAGTCCGCTGGAAGCTTCACGGAAAAGGCAAAAGCGGCGGTGTACGTGTTATCTATTACAACTGCTTACCGGATGGAAAGATTTGGCTTCTGGTGATCTATGCCAAATCAGTGCGTGGGAATATCCCCTCTCATATCCTCAAGCAGATTAAAGAGGAGATTGAAGATGCATAGTAATGACTTTATGACTGGTGAAGAGCTTGGTAATACACTCCTGGCCTCCATACGCCAAATGAAGCAAGGCAAGCCCGCTCGCGAAACTCAAGTAGAAGTACCCAAAGCCGCAGAAATTCGCCATCGCATGGGCTTATCGCAGGGGGAGTTCGCCAAACTATTGGACGTGAGCCCCGGCACCCTTCGTGGTTGGGAACAAGGCCGTCGAGTCCCTACAGGTACTGCACGTACACTGCTTCGAGTAGCTGAGAAGCATCCTGAAGCGTTGACTGACCTTTCCTAGAAATTTCGTACTAGCCCCCGCCTGGGGGCTTGCGAAGTGGCAGTATCATTTGAGTTACCGAAACCATTTTTTCAGAGCCAGTGGCAGAATTCAGCTGCGATCAGCGTAAGTCATGCGGTCAGATGAGTTCGTGTGAAGAGGCGATGTTTCATCTTCTCCAGTGCGGAAACGGGCGTCTGGACGGCAATAATAACGGTGTGCCATGCCAATCGATATGCCGCTAATGCCTTGTTTATTGTGCAAGGCATACACACCTGAACCCAATGCTATACGGATAGTATGAAGGCTTTTACGCACGCAAAAAAAACGCCCCGGCTGGGACGTTTTATTTATCTTTTGCCTTCCTAGCTTGTGCCGCCCTTCCTGAGCGTGACTTCCGTTTCTCCAGTGGCTCTCCTGCCACCGACAACTTCAGCCTAGATGCCAGCTACCTTGTGCGCAAATTCTATCTAGACGATATAGGACTATGCTCATACTTTCGTTTAGTGCTGTCATGCCACTAAGCGAACACTTAGCTGTGCATTCAATTCAGCATTCACCGCATAGGCCGCCGCACCTATCCAGCATCGCGCCTCAAACATGGACTGCCCAATCATGGTTAAGGGCTTATCATCTGCATCCAGGTAACGAGATTGCACGCTGAGAACAGCAGCCTCAAGACCGCTGAGGCGAACCGACACATAATTATCAAGCAGCTCTGCAACATTTAACGAAAGCGCTTCGTGTCCCAGCATAGACACCACATCTATTTGCAGTGCCTCACTAGCAGTTAATACCGAGGCTTTTAGGTTGATAGCTTCCCGCAGTAACTCCAGTTGCTGGATAGTGCCCATTAGGGCCCCATAGTGCATATCTTCTACATCCGCTGATAGTGACGTGAGCAGGCTGATTGCGTTTCGCAGCAGGTCGTTAGCGTAGGTTAGGCGGTTCATGAATCACCCCCTAGGGCTGGCTCATGGCGCTCAATGATTCTACCAAGCTGACCGACCAACTTAGATACTTCGGTGCTGCCGCTGCTATCACGAAGCCTAACCATGCCAGAGAGCAACGCAAGGAGCTGCCACCGAGTATCCAAGTCAATGACAGGGTCACACTTGCCCATTACGTGCGAAAAGCAGTCGTCACTACCTCCCCATTCACTAATACAGCTAACACAGCGGTTGCGATAAGGAATATCCTTGTCTTCTTCATCCTTTACCAACTGCATGCCTGGCTCATGGCGGCCACACATATCGCATAATCCAAGCTTTGACCGAGCGTTAAAGTCGATGATGTTACTCATGCCGCTTCCTCCCGACCAAACAGCTCTTCCAGCTTAACGCCATAGCATGCTTGCCATGCCTCAGCAGGCCAAGCCACTACCTCGCCGTAACGGGGACACGGTACCTTGTTTGGGGTAATGCCCTTTTCCTTACACCAGTTCTTCAGAGGCCGAAAGCCCTGCTTGCCATACTTACAGCCCATAGCTTTTTCAACGGCGGTTACCGTGGCCTCAGTCGAATTTCGGCCTAGCTCCTGCTCTAGCTTATGCACTTTACGGGAGGCAGCGGACAGTTTTCCCATTACCGAAGCTTCGCGGCTGCTGCTGATTTGAGCCTTGGTGGCAATCGCTTGGTCGCGCTGAGCCACTGCTTTTTGCTCTGACTCTTTAGCGTCAGCCCAAGCCCGGGCGGCAATAACTGGATTGCTAAAATCAGGTAGTGATGAGATGGCTTCTTTAGCGCGCCGCTCACACTCAATGAAATACTGCCGGGCTTGCTTACCCTTCTCATTGCGCTCGACCATGGATAGCTCTTTAGCCATGTCGAGAGAGATGTGATACTCGACCCTTCCTTGCTGTCCAAAGTTATCAGCATAAGTGATTGATTGTAGGGCTTCATTTTTTTGTGAGCCCATCTTAAAGCCTTTCCCGGGCTCCATTTCGTGCGCCACAAAGTCTTGTCCGTCGACAAAACCGTACTGCTTGATACGGCTTTGAATCCAGGTGGTGAACTTAGCTTTAACCTCAAGAAATTCGTGTAGATCCCGCGCATTTACGGTGTTAATGGCTTCGCCGCCGATGGTGGCAGCTTCAATGGCGATAATGATGGCATTAGTGCTATTATTCATGGCGCAGTTTCCTTCTTTGATGGGTTGGTTCTGTGTATCCGAAGCCCTAGGTGTTCCCGCACCTGGGGCTTCTTTTGTTTCAGGCTGCTGTTTTTTCTTCATCATGGCGCTTTGCTTCACGGATAAGGTTGTTGACCAGCCACGTGCGGCTAAGGCGAGTTTCTTTGGCTTTAGCGTCGAGCCAAGCTTTTAGCTCTGGATCGATTCGAAGGTTGAATTGCGGGTTAGCGTTAGCCATAAATACTCCTTACAGCAGGTAGCACCATGCTACCAACAACCCCAAGGTAGCACGCTGCTACCTTGACCGCAATAGCAGCGTGCTACATATTTAGCGCATGAGAAAAGATGACCCCCAGATAAACCTGCGAATACCACCTGACCTTAAGGAGCGTATACAGCAGGCGGCCAAAAAAAATCGCCGCACCCAGACAGCGGAGATCGTCGCTCGCCTACAGGAAAGCTTCGAGCTGTCTTTAAGTAGCCCGGATAAAGTCGAGGATGAGCTTGAGAAAGTGGTAGGGGAGTTCGGAAAGATGCTTGAAGACCTGAAAAATAACTTCGACATCAAGCGGAAAGACGATAAGTAGCCTAAACCTTTACCGCTTTTCGCTATCTAAGATGTAGCAAAATGCGCTATGTTGTTAGGAGGCTACGAGGTAACAAAATTATGAGTCTCAAAATTAAGAATTTCGCGGGTCACTTTGCTCGTGTAGTAAGCGTCTCCGCTGCACAAAGAGGCAACATAAAGCCTGTCCGTCGTTTCGAGGCAGTCATAAGTTCGCCAAAGGATGACAAACAAGCTATGAGCGACGATTTTATGCGCGTTGGCACGGACATGAAGAAGGCAATGGAACGGCATGGCAGACACCTCCAGCTCACCGAGTGAAGTAGAACACGCCCCTTCGTCTTCCCCCGAACAAATGGGTCTAATAGCTCAACAGATGAGCTATTCAGGCCCCCTTCCTCCCTCCTCAGAAATGAGGAAGTATGAAGAAATAGCTCCCGGTTCTGCCGAACGTATCCTGGCAATGGCTGAGAAAGAGCAAGAACATCGCCATTCGAGCGAAGTGAAAGAAAACCAAGTAAACGAAAGAATCGCCGATTCTGATGTTCGCGCGCAAGATGCGAGTATCGGCGAAATCCAGCGTGGACAATGGATGGCTTTTGGACTTGGGGTGGCCTTTCTAAGTATCACTGCTCTATTAGGGTTAAAAGGCCATGAGCTTGCAGCATCAGCGTTAGGTCTTGGTGGCGTTGCAGCGGTAGCCACTGTATTTATTAAGGTGCGCAGCAAGCAATAGCAGGCCCTCGCAATTGCCTAAACTCATGCCTGCTTGCCCTGAATGCACGCCACAGATAAGCAGCAAGAAAATAATTTCAAAGGCGAGGTATATTATGAATGAATTTTTACTTGCTGGAATGCTACTAAGTCTTGCCGTTGTGTCAGGTGGAATGATCTGGAGTCAGCACCGTGAGCACCACGGCAAAGAGTCGCTGACTGATAGTGCTGTATCCTGGATCAGTAAGCGTATTGCTTAAGTAAGCAACATGATAAACACTAAGCCACCGAGTACGGTGGCTTAGTGTTTTTAGCAAATGCTAAAGACCCATCTCTTATTATTGCGTTGCCAGATACTGTCTAAACATTTCAGCAACGGCTTCATGGTCAAGACGGTTTTGAGCCGCCTCGAGAAGATCTTGTCTTTGCTGTCCAGTAACTGTATCGCGTTGCGCAAGCCAGTCGTGAAAAGCTTTCTGCTCGTTTATTTCTCTAAAATTTGGCACTCGCTGTTCAAGCCCCCCCCAGAACGCATCTTCTTTTATTACTTTCTGGCTTTGCGTTGAGGCGTGTGCTCTATCTCTTCGCTTGGACTCGCTGGCTGTCATCAAAGACCAGCCGTTCCCTCTCATGCAGTCTTCAAAAATTCGCTGATTAGACTGCGCAGCATTAGCAGCAGACATGGCATTCCAGCCTTGCTGAAAGCCAGAGCTTAAACTGCCATATCCCGTTTGCTGAGGAGTGACTATTTGATGGTTAGCAGGCCCTGCCATTGCAGCACAGCTTGCCCTATCCTTATAAAACTCCTGACTGGAAGCGCCTGTTTTATGCCAGCCCACATTTTGTGATCCGCCCGTAGAGTTTGCACACCCAATTAATAGCAACATGGCTGCCCCAGCAGCTGTAATTCTAACTACCATCATAATTCCCTTAATTAGATTGAGCCCAAACTCAAATGTATAAGCCTTAATGCCCGCGCGTCCACACCATAAAGGAAAGGCCTAAAATGCTATCACCCGAAACTGCCGACATTCTCGCCGTCATACTAGGTTTTGGCCTCTTCGGCCTGATCGTGATGACCACAGTCAGTTACCACTGGAAGACCCTGCGTGGTTGGCTGATCATTAGCTACGTGTTTATTCCCGGTTTTGTACTGGTGGCGGCGGTGCTGATTAACTACCCGCCGCTACTCTTTGGGGCCCTGTTCTTCTTGGGCGTTGCCGCTACAGGTGGTAAGCGCCGCCGTTAATCAGCCAGCCCGACGCGCTTGTTCCACTCTCTCGCCTAACGCTTTCTGGATTTGATTGCGAATCGCTCTATAGCGGTCGATACGTTGGCGCTTTTCTTCGGCGCTTAACGCTGAGCGCTGCGTTTCCTCAATCTGCTGGCCAATGGTACGAAGCCGTGTTTGGGCGCTGTTCAACGCTGGCCTTAAGCGCAGCAGGTCGCCCTTATTGCGTGCCAGCGCCTGAGCTTCTTCCAACCTACCCATTTCCCTTAGCTCTCGCATGTCGGTATGCGCACGCTGCGCCTCCCGCAAGGCATCATAAAATACAGTTCCGTATTTGGTGTAGGTGTCCTCATTGCCCAGATTTCGGTAAAAACGCCGAACAGGTTGATATTCATACCAACGCTTCGCGGGAGTATCGTGGCCAGTCGCCGTATTCCAGGCGATATCAATGGCACCCGCTCCCCAGCTGCCTAGCTGTCCCAAATAGCCACCGATCAAGTGATCTACCTGTACAGGACTTAGCGCAAAAGGATTGTCGTCGGGGTCGCCAATACCACCAACCGTAGCATTAAGCCCATGGCTAAGGCCTGAAGCAAGCTTCGTCGTGGACTCCCTGCGCCGCAACTCTGGAGACATGCGATCCATTCCCATGCTTTCAATTGGGCGGCCTGTAAAGGCGTCACGGTTTGAATAAACATCAAGCATGGGCTGTACCGCTTGAGGAACTGGCGAGAAGGAAAAGGTCTGCGTCAGCATGTGTCCCAAGCGCTGCGCAAAGAGATCGCCAGTAGCCTCATCGTCTACAAATTGCTCTGTGATGCGCTCCGCTAGCGTGGTAATCGCCCCTACCTCAAACGGCTTGGGTATTTGGATATGAGTGTCCCCAAAGAAGAAATGGTAGTAGCTGTCCTTTTGCCAATCTTCCAGCTTCTTAAACTCCTCTTCTTCTCGGTTATTCAAGTAGAGCGCAACGGATGCCAATGACATTGCCCCCGCAACGGCCCAGAAGCGGGCGGCGGCCTGCTTATCGCTCACGCCCGGCTGACCATAGCCAAATGCTGCCGCCACCACGTTTGTGCCAGGCTTGATACCACTCCGATAAATCTTGTCCAACCCCTGAATCCGAGCATTCAAAAACGGCACAATATCCGTGAGGATGCGCATAGCAGGCCAAGCCCCGCGCGCACCAAAATCAATCAGGTCACGTGCCTGAAAATTGGCATAAAGCTCCCCGCGCTCTGCCGCGTTTTGCTCATAGATACGGGCACGGTTGATGTTTTCTGTAAAGTTATTGAACTCCGTCCACTTTTGCCAAGGGGCCATTAAGCGATTCATGCCTTGCTTCATGTCTTTTAGGCTATTGATGGTAAAGGTTTCACTACGCACCTTCGCCATCTGCGCCCGTATCTCATCAGGGCTGGAACCATATACATGCCCGAAGTGAAACGACCCACCTGCCGCCATCATTTTGGCGTCGCGATACGCCATGCCACCTTTGATAACGTTACCGAAGGCGTTCTTGCTCACAGGGGATGTCGCCACCGCCTGCATAGAATCGCGCATCAGGTTGGCAACCTGAAACTGTGGCGTTGCCGTTACGCCAACGGTAAAGATACGTTTCATTTGCCGCATAAACTGCATCATGGTGCTATTCATGCCAGGGTCAGCGAGCGCTGTCAGTGCATTAAAAACGAGCGGGTCATCAACCTGATAATACGTTTTTTTACCATCACGCAGCACATAAGTGCTTGTCTGTGTGTCCCGGTTGCTTTCAGGTACCTGATGGGCAATACCCGCCTGCCGGGCATTATCAAGCGCTTGGGAAGCGGCCCTGTTCTTGAGCGAGGCTTCAAGCAAGTAATGAAAATTTAGCATCGTGTTTTCAAGCAGGTCGTTAAGGTTTTCTTTCCCCCCTTTAAGCTTTTTCATCTGCTTTTGTCGCGACAAACCAGCCGCGGGCATCGGTCCTGCCGGCGCTTTCTCATCACGCTGCACCCGGTAAAAAGGCACGTAAAATTCATCACGCCATAGCGCGCGTGCATCACTGCTTATTACCCCCGTCTCCTCTGCGATGGAGAGAACATCGTCACGATACTGCTGAAACTCCCGGAACACGCTGGCATAGGCACCTATACGGGAACGACCATCAGCCAATCGCCCCCGGTTCCAAGTGGTCATGGCCTCAATTTCATTTGGCTCGAAAAGGTTTTCCCGCCCCTGATCGGCCAATTGTTTTGATCGATTGCCTGCCACCCAGCCGAAGAAGCGCTCAATTTCAGCGGGGCTACCCAGCTCGCCCAACACCTCGCCAAGTCCGCGCGTATCTTCCCGCGTAGAAATAACGCGCTGATCTTCCATGTAGCGAAGCCGACCCGCTGTCATCATGGTATGCAGCGCCCCATTGGCCGCGCTCGACATACGAGCAAGCACCCAACTGCTGGCCGTTATATTTTCCTCGGCCATATCTTTACCGTGTACCTGCTCATCCAGCCGCTTAAGAGCCGCATATTGATCAACAGCACCTACCCTTACGCGCTCCCCGATACCATCCCAACGCTGCTTTAAATAGTCCTTAAGGCGGCGCGTAGTAGGTGGTCGTCCTATTTTTTCAGCAGCTGAGCGGTCAGCATCACTAAAGTCATCAAAGGCGTTGCGTAAACTGAACAGCGTATCGTCACCTTGCTGGCCATTATTTGGCGCAGAAGGCTCATGGGGTTCACCTTGGCTCTCTGTATCACGCTGCTGTTGCCGCAGGTAGTCGCGCGAACGCTCGGAAAGCTGCATAACATCAGCGTCGGTCCAGTTCATGTTAGGGAAATACCGACGTAACAGTTCGCGGATTTTTGCAACCGCACGGCGCAGCACATTAGGCTGCCACCCTTTCTCAGTAAGGTGTGCAACCATCTCTTCAGCGATCATCACCTGATGTTCAGGGTTGGACCGATCAAGGAATGGGTAGCTTTCCAACACCTCATTAAACGCTTCACGCCCGCGCGGATCTAATGGCAAAGAGTTATAGACCTGCCGCATAACAGTATCTAGCTCGTCGCCCAATACACCACGCACCCCCTTATGGCCTACTGCTTCATGTACCGCTGTACGAATGCCGTCCTCAACGCTGTCTACGTTATCCGCGACCACATAAAGCTCATCACCAACAAACATGCCACGCACGTCTGAAGGATTAACGCCACGAAGTGCCATGCCCATAAGAGCAGAAGGCGGAAGCTCGGCAGTACTCTGAACAACCCTGGTGCCCGCCATTTCCGGCATGTCACGAATAGAAGCTTCAATTTCAGAGCGAATGGGCGCCGCGTTAGGGGTGCGAGGCTCAGGGTTGAGGGAGTAGCCCTGCTGGCTGAATACGCGCTCAGCTTCAGCGCGATCTGCGGGTGCCTGCACTTGTGATTCAGGGGGTGAAATACTTGTATCTTGACCTTGAGTAGCGCCTGGCGAGCGCGGTACCTGAGACGTAGTCGCTTCGGTTTCAGTGGGCGCTAAAAATCCCCATCCGCCTTCTACCTCGACAGGCTGAGCATTCGGCGTATCGCGGAAACGTTTGGATAACTCAACAGCGCGACGGGTCTGGAACGGCTTGCTATCGGCTTTTAGTATGGGCGCTGTTTCGGCAGTAGGCGCGTTTACCTGCTGGCTTTCTATCGCTTCGCGTTGCGGTGAGGCGGCTTCAGGTGATGCTTGAAAGCGAGGATCAGCGAATGGCTGATCAAGCCCAGTGTTGGCATTGCCTGCAACGGGGCCATCACCATAGACAATGCCGCTATCAACAAGCTGTGGGTGCTGACCTGCCACCTGCGTGCGCAGGTGTTCAGCACCTTCACGCTGAGCGGCCATGCCTTCATCGCGGCGTACATGACGAGCTTGCGGCTCGTAATGCGTGGTGTCGGCAGTTGGTCCGCCCATGTTGATGACGTTAGGGTCAGGCGCCTCCAGGCCTAGCGCGTTGTCTTGGCCAAGTAGTCCTGAAACAGGTGGTTCATCATAAACTTCGCCCTCAATTGGACGCTCTCTTGTGCCAGTCCGGCTGAGGTTTTCTTGTAAACTACGCTCTATCTCTTGAGCCCTTCCAAGCTTGATTTCAGCAAGGTCAATCTCGTTATTCTCAAAATGACGTTCAGACTCATCAATTAAACGACGAACATTACGCAGCCGTGTCGTTGCCTCAAACGTCCCCTTGGCACGCCCAGCAATATCATCAACGCTCGACATTGCCATTTGGATACGGTTACCTAAATCGCTCGCCCGCTGATAGCTAGAATCGGCATCCTCATCTCCCGGGATCGCCTCGTCAATTCCCCCTTCAGCCCCCTCTTCCAAGGGGTCAGGCGCGCTGCTTTGCTCTGCTTGCTGATTCAGCTGGTCCAGTTCACGACGTGCATTACGTGACTCAACAGCACCTGATGGTGCCGATAGTCCCGCCCCTGCAACAGCCCCAACCCCCATACCATCAACGACTCCGCGCCAATCTATGTCTGGCGCGTTGGCCAGCAATGACTCCCCGTTTTCCTCTACCCAATAGCGCGCATGCTGCTCAACAATGGACTGCAGCCCTTCGGTAACGCCTTCTGTTGCGGCGCCCTGCATACCTCTTTGCTTTATATTGCCCAGCACACCACGTTCAGCAGCATCCTTCAGTACACGCTGCGTAATATCGTTACTGGCCTGGCTTCGCATGGCGGGCGACATTGTCCGCAGCAAGCCAGCAGGCAATACAGCGTCAAGCGTCCCTGCAATAACGCCATGAGCTAGCGCTACATCTGAATCACCCAGCTCACCGTATAAACTGCCGGTATACTCGCCAGCACCGCTCGCAACAGCCCCGCCTACTTGCCCAGCCTGGGTGGCTTGTGCTGCGCCGCGTGCTGATAAATTGCGGGTCAAGCCCTGCGCAACACCACGGGCAGCTATGCCGCCTGCGCCGCCAGTGCCCATGCTTAGCGCTACCGAAGGCAGCATGCTCCCCAGGCTATGGGCAATGTACTCGCCCCATCCCGGGTCTCGCTCCAAGTCATCGCGCTCAGAGAAAAAATCACTAAGCCCATACCCCAGATCATGCTCCGCCGCTTGGGCTGTTTCGCGGTCATAAAGTCCCATGCCCGCATCATAAAGCGCATCGCTTTCCAGCTTTTCGCCCGCCAGCGCGGTTAAACCACCTGCTGAGGCTTTCAGCCCATGCCAGCCTTGCTGAAGGCCATCGGTGAAGCCTCGGCGCTCATCATCCTGCACGGGTTCGCTAGCAACAGCAGGCGTCGCCTTGCGTTGTCGAATAAACTGCCGCAAATCTTCGCGGTTAATATCGGTCATACGGCGAGCCTCCCGGCTGGCACAATAAAAGGGTTATGGCTGGCGTAACTGCTCGGCAATTTTAAACGCCCGAGCACGCAGACGATCTGTCATATCGCCGCTTGCCTCTAGTTCATCAATTTGCTGTAGCCATGCTTGGCGCTGCTCAGGCGAAATAGGCGTTCGATGAAGCATGGAGCCTCGATAGGTGGGCGGCGGCTGCATTGTGCGTTCAATATCTCCAAGCACATCATCAATCTCATTGACGCGCGCGCGCTGCTCGCGTGCTTTTTGACGCTGCTGGTGACGCTGCTCGACCTCTTCAGAAATGCTTAGTCCCACAGGCTCCTCATTACCACCTTCATCTAAACCAGGGGCTTGGGAGGTTAACTCCTGTTGCACGGCTTGCAGAAGCTGAGGAGTTAACGATAATCCTCTGCTTTGTGCGTATTGCCGGGCCTCACTAAGAGTTGGAGCATCAACACCTAAATTTCGCGCATAAACTGCGTCCAACTCATTGAGTCGTGATTGACGGTCAGTTGCATCAATGAGGGCATCGTCAGTGAGAATTGAGGTTTGGTCCTTGGTGTAACGATCAAGAATGTCATTCAGCCGATCCTGGCTCATCCCAGACTCAATCTTCTCGCCGCGCAATATCGCCAACATTCGATTGGCGTTATTTTTGACTTCGGGGCCGCCTGCATTGAATGCGTTGCGAATCGCACGTATCCCTTGAATGTGATTAACTATTTTTTCTATAGGAATCTGCATGACCATCGCATCTTCTTCAGTGCCACGCCCCTCCGTCATCGGAGCGCGATACGTACTGCCGTCCTCGCGAGTCATTTCAAGCTCAGCTGTAACGCTGTTACCGTCTGGTGCCGGGTACCAGCCAGAAATTCGCTTTTTCCCACCCTCGCCTACATTAATGAGGTCATCAAGCAACAGATTAACTTGATCCAGCGACTCCATGTCATTGGCATCAGCCGGGCTATTAATATCAAATACATCAGCGGCTCGCTGAATCGCAGCATCAGACCTAGAATCAAACACCGGCCAGACATGAGGGCTTCGCCGCATTAGATCAAGCTCAATTTCGGACAGGGACTCAGGGCCGAATTGGCCCGCTTTAGCAAGCGCAATATGGATGCTCTCCTGATCTCTCGCTCTCTGCTGAGCTTC
>NZ_JBQSXL010000047.1:0-13793 GCF_052378165.1 Halomonas sp. AOP30-A1-24 | reverse complement strand
CCACCCCAAATGGCCGCACAAGGCGTAGCGCGCGGTAACGCGCCGTGAGGAACGAACGGCAAGGCACCCGCGAATGGCGGCGCCAGCCGCCCGGACTGCGCCACCTAACTACGGCACCGCTTCGCGCTGCATCCGCGGGTGCGCTGGCGCTTACCACGCGCTACAAAATTCGGTAAACGTATTGTCGCACGCCACCAAACCGCATATAGGCGTGTTCCGTAACGACGGCCCGGCGCGAATGGCCGGGCCGCTAGCGCCACTTACTCGCTTTGGTCGGTGACGGCGCCGGTGCTTGCGGAGCTTACCAGCCGTGCATATTTGGCCAATACCCCCCGGGTATAGCGCGGTGCGGGCTGTTGCCACGCGGCACGGCGGGTTGACAATTCCTCATCGCTTAGCTGCACTTCAATAGTATCTGCTTCGGCATCGATGGTGATGAGATCGCCATTTTCCACCAGCGCCAGCGGGCCGCCATCAAAGGCTTCCGGTGCTACGTGGCCGACCACAAAGCCGTGGCTACCGCCTGAAAAGCGGCCATCGGTAATCAGCGCAACGTCATTGCCCAAGCCGCGACCCATAATGGCCGACGTCGGGGTGAGCATTTCGCGCATACCCGGGCCGCCTTTGGGGCCTTCGTAGCGAATAACCACGACATCGCCTGCCACCACGGTGCCATCATTGATGCGCGCCTGGGCTTCTTCTTCAGAACCAAACACCCGTGCCGTGCCGGAGAAGCGCGTGCCTTCTTTGCCAGAAATTTTAGCGACCGCACCTTCCGGCGCCAGGTTGCCGTAAAGAATCCGCAGATGGCTTTCGGTTTTAATCGGCTTATCCAGCGGCGCGATAATTTTCTGGTCATCCGGATAGGCTTCAACGCCTGCCAGGTTTTCCGCCAGTGTTTGTCCGGTTACCGTCAGGCAGTCGCCGTGTAGAAGGCCAGCTTCCAGCAGGTTTTTCATCAGCGGCTGAATACCGCCAAGCGCCACAAGTTCGCTCATCATGTAGTGGCCGCTGGGGCGAAGATCTGCCACGACCGGCACGCGTTTACCGATCTCGGTAAAGTCGGAAAGCGTCAGCTCAACATCGATAGTGCGCGCCATGCCGATAAGATGCAGCACCGCGTTGGTAGAGCCGCCTAACGCGATCACCACGGTAATCGCGTTCTCAAACGCCTTACGGGTCATGATATCGGAAGGTTTGATATCCCGCGCCAGCAGCTCAAGCACCGCCTCGCCCGCCGCTTTACAGTCGTCGCGTTTTTCCTGGGAAATGGCGTTTTGTGCCGAGCTGCCCGGCAGGCTCATGCCCAGCGCTTCAATGGCCGATGCCATGGTGTTAGCCGTGTACATACCGCCACACGAACCGGGGCCAGGAATCGCGGTTTCCTCGATCTGCTTGAGCTCAATCAAATCCATATCGCCCCGCGAGTGGGCGCCCATGGCCTCGAACACCGAGACAATATCGGTATGCCCTTTGCCCGGCATAATCGTACCGCCATATACAAACACGCTGGGGCGATTCAAGCGCGCCAGCCCCATTACGCAGCCCGGCATGTTTTTGTCGCAGCCGCCAATCGCCACCAAGCCATCAAAGCCTTCGCAGCCCGCAACGGTCTCAATGGAATCCGCGATCACCTCCCGCGAGACCATCGAGTACTTCATGCCCTCGGTGCCATTGGCAATACCGTCGGAAATAGTGATGGTGTTGAAGACCACACCTTTACCGCCTGCGGCATCTGCGCCCTCGCAGGCCTGCTCGGCAAGCTCACCAATATGGCTGTTGCACGGCGTCACCATGCTCCATGTAGAGGCCACGCCCACCTGGGGCTTTTTGAAATCAGCGTCGTTAAATCCTACTGCGCGCAGCATGGCACGACTGGCGGCTTTACCCACGCCATCGACCACCGGGGCGGAATGGCGGCGAGTATGGTTTGGTGTATCGGTCATGGGGAAGTCCTCTTGGCTTTACTCAAAGTATCTGCATAGCTTGGGGATACCCTGGCTTGCGCGCAAGAGAAGATGAAAAACACATGGTTATCTATTTAAGCTAAACAGCTGCTTTATGGGGTCGAGGCAGGACAGACAGATCAAACCCACACGCTTGAGCATAACGCTGCAGTGTTTTCCAGCCAGGATTACTGTCACCACGTTCTAACCGACTGATATTGCTTTTCTGAGTATGTAATCGCTGCGCCAGTTCTTCCTGAGTAAGGCCTGCACGCTGACGCATGGAAATAAGCGTGTTGGCTAATTCAAATTCAGGCGCCAACCGCTCGTACTCAGCGTTAACCTCAGAATTCTGGAGCGCCTGTTCTTTCAATGCTTTTAAATTCATCACGGCTGTACCTCACGCTGTCTGGGCCGGGCTAATAACGCCCAACAAAGTTATCATTTACGATAACCCATAAGCTGCAAAAGTTCCTATCGATAGCACCCACTAAAGACGTTTAACTTATGGCACCATAGTAGTCTTAAGCACTGTGCCTTATCGCTACTGCCTTGAAGGAAATATCGCCGCATGTCGTCATCCACGCTACTTGCCAATACATCGCCTCTTACGCCGGGTTTTATGGTGGTGCATGCCAACCGCTTGGAAGACCTGCGCGGGCTAGCGGTTGAGTGGATGCGACTTCATCCGTTAGGGCCGCTTGAGAACGAGACGATTCTGGTGCAGAGCAACGGCATCGGGCAGTGGTTGAAGCTGGCACTGGCGGAAGACCCGGCACAGGGCGGCGCGGGCATTGCGGCGGCGCTGAACGTTACCCTGCCTGCGCGCTTTTTATGGCAGGCCTACCGCACGGTGTTAACGCATATTACCGGTGATGCCCAGGCGGTGCCTGAAACCTCACCGTTTGATAAGTCGCGCCTGGTATGGCGCTTGCTGCGCTTACTGCCCAGCCTCGCTGAGAAGCCCGCCTTTGCCCCATTGGCGCGCTTTTTGGAAACCGACCGCGACCAGCGCAAGCACTATCAACTGGCCGAGCGCCTGGCGGATTTATTCGACCAATACCAAGTGTACCGCGCCGACTGGCTAGACGCCTGGGCACGGGGCGAGGACGTACTCATTACCGCACGCGGCGAAGCGCGCCCGCTGGATGAGCACCAGCGCTGGCAACCCGAGCTATGGCGCGCCCTGCGCGATGATGTTGCCGCCTCCCAGGGCGAGGCCGGGCTTAACAGCAGCCGCGCCCAAGTGCATAGCCGCTTTTTAGAGGTCGCCGAACAGCTGGAAGGCCAGGCTTGCCCGCCGGGGTTGCCGCGTCGGCTGATTATTTTTGGGATTTCCTCGCTGCCTCAGCAAACGCTGGAAGCCCTGGCAGCACTTTCGCGCTGCTGCCAAATCGTGCTGTGCGTGCATAACCCCTGCCAGTTTTACTGGGCAGATATCATCGAACACAAGGATTTATTGCGCGCCAACCGCTACCGCCAGCAGCGTAAAACGGGCATGCCCGAAGCGCTGGACGTACTCGGCGACGGCGATGTAGATAGCGCGCTGCATCTGCATGCCCAACCGCTGTTGGCGGCCTGGGGAAAGCAGGGGCGCGACTATCTGCGCCTACTGGATGAACACGATGATTCAGGCAACTACCAAACTCTGTTTGAGCAACAGGCGCTGCGTATTGATATGTTCGAGCCGTTCAGTACGCCCGAGCACGCCTGCCTACTCAGCCAGCTCCAGGATGATATCCGCGAGCTGCGCCCGGTGGCCGAAACCCAAACGACCTGGCCTGCGGTTGATGCAACCCACGACGACTCGATTGTGTTTCATATCGCCCACGGCCCCCAGCGCGAAGTGGAGATCCTTCACGACCAACTGCTGGCCGCTTTCAGCGCCGACCCCGAGCTGCGCCCACGAGATATCATCGTTATGGTGCCGGACATTGACCGCTACGCGCCGCATATTGAAGCGGTGTTTGGTCAGTACCGCTCAAGCTACCGCACGCTTGGCCGCGACGACCCGCGCTATATTCCCTACACCCTTTCAGACCAGGCCAGCCGCCACCGCCTGCCGCTGATGATTGCGCTCGAAAAACTCTTGCGCCTGCCGGAGCTGCGCCTCTCAGTGAGCGACCTGCTCGACCTGTTAGACGTGCCCGCCCTGCGCGCCCGTTTTGGCATTGAAGAGCGCGATTTGCCCACACTAAACCGCTGGATTGAGGGTGCGGGCATCCGCTGGGGCTTAAACGCCCAGCAGCGCACCCGGCTTGATTTGCCCCAGGGCCTAAGCCAGAACACCTGGGCGTTTGGCCTGCGCCGTTTGCTGTTGGGCTACACCGTGGGCGTGGCGGACGCGTGGCAAGGTATTGAGCCGTTTGATGACATCGGCGGGCTTGAAGCCTCACTTGCCGGGCCGCTGGCAACACTGCTTGAGAAGCTGGAAACCACGTGGGAGGTTTTTTGCCAGCCGACCACCGCCGCCAACTGGGTGAGCCGACTGCGCGAGCTGCTGGAAACCTACTTTCTTACCGATGACGCTGCAGAGAGCGTGATGCTGACCAAGCTGGAAGGCGCGCTTCAGCAACTGTTCGACAGCACCGAAGAGGCCAAATTGAATGACGATTTGCCGCTTTCCATGGTGCGCGAACACTGGCTCTCGCAAATTGATGAGCACAGCCTTTCTCAGCGCTTTTTAGCCGGGGCGGTCAACTTCGCCACGTTAATGCCGATGCGCGCCATTCCCTTCAAGCGGGTGTGTTTGCTGGGCATGAACGATGGCGAATACCCACGCTCCCAACCGCCGCTGGATTTTGACCTGATGGGCAGCGACTACCGCCCCGGCGACCGCTCCCGCCGGGAGGATGACCGCTACCTGTTTCTGGAGGCGCTGCTGTCAGCGCGCCAGCAGCTCTATATCAGTTGGGTGGGCCGCAGCCAGATCGACAACAACCCCATGCCGCCTTCCGTGCTGGTCGGCCAACTGCGCGACCACTTGGCCGCAGGCTGGGTAAGCCAACGCCAGGACGACGAGCCACTGATTGAAGCGCTGACCACTGAGCACCCGCTACAACCGTTTAGCCATCGCTATTTTACCCAACCCGGTAGTTCAGCCTCCCAGGCTCGGCTCTTTACCTATGTACATGAATGGCGCGATGCCCACGAACAGCACGCGCTGCTCGCCTCGCAAGAGGGTAACAATCAGCAACAAAGCGCCTTGGCCGAATTTAACCAGGACGTTCCACTGACGCTTGCCCAGCTAGGCAGCTTTCTACGTGAACCGGCCAAGGCGTTCTTTAACACTCGCCTGGGCGTGTATTTTGAGCAGGAAGTACTGACCCAGTTAGACGTCGAGCCGTTTGTGCTTAACGGCCTACAGCACTGGCAGCTGCAGGACCAACTGATTGCCGCCCAGCGCCACGCGGTAGACAACGGCGAGCCGCGTGAAGAAGCCATGTTTGCCGCGCTTGAGCGCATCAAGGGCCAAGGCGTGCTAGCGGTAGGCGCTTTTGGCGAGCGCATGAGCGAATCGCTAGCCGAGCCCATGCAAGCGCTGTTTGATGCCTATCGGGAAGCGCTCGAAGAGTGGCCCATCGCCGTGGAAGCCCCCCAAGCGGTCGCATTTAACGCCCACGAACTTTCGGTCAACGATTGGATTAACGAACTGCGCACGGATGAGAGCGGCAAGCGCTGCCGCCTGCTGCTGGTGAGCAACAGCTTGATTAGTAATGCGCGTGGCCGTGGGCAGTACCGTTGGCAGCATCTACTCCGCCCTTGGGTGGCCCACCTGGCTGCCAATGCGGTGTCGCCGATGACCACCCAGCTGCTTTCCAAAGCGGGCCATGCGCGCTTTGAACCGCTAGCAGCGGATACCGCCCAAGGCCATCTAGCGACTATTGTGCAGTGCTGGAAAGCGGGAATGACCCTGCCGCTGCCCCTTGCTCCGCAAGCAGCATTTGCCTGGCTGAGTAAAGAGGGAACGGTGGACAGCACCGCCGACAGCGACGCCTTTAGCGCAGCGGCAAGCACCTATGAAGGCGGGCGCTTTCAAACCGGCGAAGTCGCGCAAAGCGCCTACCTCGCCCGCCAATGGCCCAACTTTGAAGCGCTGTTTAACGAGGGTCATCTGGAAGGGGCTAACCCCGCCCTCCGCTTCGCCGCCTTGGCAGATGCCCTTTATCTGCCGCTCTACCGTGCGGTGAAAGAGTAGCGCTGCTCGGTAAAAGACGACGCGCTTCGCTTAATGCGGGTGGTTAACCAAGAGTATTCGATTGGCCAGCGAGATCATTTCGGGGTCGCCGGTGTTCTTTTCGGCCACATCGGAAAGCTTGATGACCGGCAGCCAGCCCTGGCCTTCAGGGCGCGCCTCGACCATCTTGATCACCATGTTCATGGGCTCCTCGCCCACATCGTTGGTGAAGTTGGTGCCAATACCAAATGCCATGCCGATACGGTCTTTGCAGAATGCATGAATGCGCTCGATTTTTTCCGGCGTGAGCGCATCGGAAAAGATAATCGTCTTGCTCAGCGGGTCAATGCCCAGGCGCTCATAGTGCGCGATGGTTTGTGAGGCAAAGTCGATTGGGTCGCCGCTATCGTGGCGCACACCATCAAACAGCTTGGCAAACTTCTTATCGAAGCTGTCGAAAAAGGCCTGCGAGGTAAACGTATCGGTTAACGCAATGCCCAGGTCGCCCCGGTACACATCCACCCAGTGCTCAAGGGCCAGGCTGTTGGCCATTTTGAAACCAAACCGGGCACCGTGGAACATGAACCACTCGTGGGCGTGCGTACCAATCGGCTTCACGTCATGGCGCATCGCCAACAGCACATTACTGGTACCGGTAAACGACTCGCCGCCGTGATGGCGAAGCGCGCCCACCACACGGTCGTGAACATTAAAAGAGAAACGCCGACGCGTACCAAACTCAGCGATTTTGAGCCCCATGCGGTGGTAAAGCTCGATTTTTTCCTGGGCGTTCTGCTCGATCATCGCATCCGCTTCAGGGGTAATCGTAATACCACGCAACCGATACCAAAGCTCACTGATCAGCGCCATCAACGGCACTTCCCAAAGGATGGTGCGATACCACGGGCCTTCAATCACCACCGAAAGATCCGCCCCCTGCTGCTCGATAATGACCTCGCTGGGGTCATAACGAAACCCGGCCAGAAAATCGAGATAAGTGGGGTCCAAATAAGGACAGGTTGTTTCGAGATAGCGCTTCTCTTCGTCGTTTAAGCGAAGCGCCGCCATATTATCGACCTCATGGCGTAATGCAGCGCCGAACCCTTCTGGAAAGGCATGCGCGCCACGGTTAATAAAAGCGTAGCGCGCATGGGCATACGGGAAGCGTTTAATCACGGCATTCTGCATCGTGATTTTGTAAAAGTCGTTATCCAGAAGCGAGGTCAGCATGAAGTCTCATCATCAACGTGAACAGAAGCCGCGGTAGCGTAAACCGGTCGCCCGCAAAGTGGCTAGCCGACAAGATTATCAGGTGATGGCGCTGGCTCCCAGCCCAACCCGCTCGCTTGTGCCTTTTGCTCGCTGCTTTTTGCTCCCTAAGGGTCATCGCGATATAGTTCTCCAGCCGCCCCTATTTGCCCCATCCGGGGCGTGTTGTTTTTGTGCCTGCTAGCGCCTGCTCCTGGAGACCAGTGATGAGCCATCCCGCCCCACTCAACCCACTGAGCTTGCCCTTGCACGGCAGCCGCCTGATCGAAGCCAGCGCCGGTACCGGCAAAACCTTCACCATCGCGCTTTTATACGTGCGCCTGGTATTGGGTGGGCGCAGCAAAGAGGATGACAACGCCTTTATCCGCCCGCTCACGCCGCCGGAAATTCTCGTAGTCACGTTTACCAACGCCGCGACCCAGGAACTACGCGAGCGGATTCGTAACCGGCTGGTGGAAGCCGCTGAGATTTTTCGCAGTGATGAAAACGCAGGCGATAAACTGCTGCTTGAGCTGCGCAGTGAGTACCCACCCTCGGCCTGGCCCGCCTGCGCACGGCGCCTGGCACTGGCTGCCGAGTGGATGGACGAAGCCGCCGTTTCCACTATTCACAGCTGGTGCTATCGCATGCTGCGCGAACACGCTTTCGATAGCGGCAGCCTGTTCTCGCTGAACCTGGAGAACGACCAACGCGAGCTAGAACAAGACGTCGTGCGCGACTACTGGCGCAGCTTTTACTACGCCCTTGAGAGCGACGCGCTGGAAAGCATTGTTAGCTATTGGCAATCCCCCGACGACCTGCACGCCAGCTTGCAGCGCCTGCTGCCCGAGTGCGACGCGCTGGGCGAACAACGCCCGGCACCTCTGCAAACGCTGACGAACTGCCAGGCCGCCCGAGCCGCCAAACTCAGCGCGTTAAAAGCCCCCTGGGCTGCCTGGCTGAACGATGTGGTGCCCGCGCTGGAAGAAGCCGCCCAGCAAAAAGCCTTTAAGGGCCAAAGTTTCAACGCAAAAAGCCGCGCCAACTGGCTGGGCGCGCTGCGTGACTGGTGCACCAGCGATGCTGACCGCCCCCAGCTTACCGATGCCGCCTGGCGGCGCATGACGCCTGAGGGCATGGCCGATATCTGGAAAGTGGGCACGCCGCCCTGCCCAGCGGTGTGGGAAGCGCTCGCCCAACTGCCCGGCGAGCTTAATGCCCTGCCCGAGCCGCGCAACGACCTGCTGATTCACGCCGTGCAGTGGTGCCGCAAGCGCCTGGAACGCGAGCAGGAGCGCCGCGCTGAAATGGGCCCCAACGACCTGCTCACGCACCTCGACCGCGCCCTGCAAGGCCCCAATAAAGAAGCGCTGGCCGCCCAAATCCAGCGCCAGTTCCCGGTCGCACTGATTGACGAATTTCAGGACACCGACCCAATCCAGTACCGCATTTTTAACGCGGTGTATAACGTTGCTACACCGCGCCGCGACAGTGCCGTGATGCTAATTGGCGACCCCAAGCAGGCCATTTACGCCTTCCGTGGCGCGGATATTTTCACCTACCTGAAAGCCCGCCACGACACCGATGGCCGCCACGTTACGCTGGGCACTAACTTTCGCTCAAGTGCTGCGATGGTCAACGCGGTTAACCACTGCTTTAACTACGCCGACAAGCATGAAGCGGGCGCGTTTTTATTTCGTGAACAAGGCGGCGAGAACCCTCTGCCGTTTTTACCGGTAGACGCCAAAGGCCGCGCCGATCAGTTGGTGTTGAACGGCGCGCCACTGCCCGCCATGACGCTGTGGCAAATGGCGGCTGACGAGCCGCTTTCCAAAACCGCCTACCAGCTTGAAATGGCCGAAGGCTGCGCTTCCCACATGACCGCCCTGCTGGAAGCGGGTCGCAAGCGGCAAGCGGGTTTTAAAACCGAGGATGAACTCACGCCACTCAAACCTTCCGACATGGCGGTGCTGGTGAACGGCCTTCAGGAAGCCCGCGCTATTCGCTTGGCGCTTGCCAGCCGTGGGGTTAAAAGCGTTTATCTTTCGGATCACGATAAGGTATTTAGCTCATCTATCGCCCAGCAGGTGGAAACCTGCCTGCGCGCCTGTGCGGAATCCCAGGCCAACTCCCGCCAGGCGGAAGCCAAGCTGCGCGCAGCGCTTGCCACGCCGCTGCTTGGGGTGAGCCTTAGCGAGCTTGATCACCTTAACGAGAGTGAGCTTGCCTGGGAGGCCCGGGTAGAGCAGTTCAGCCGTTACCACCGCTTGTGGCAGCGCCAGGGCGTGCTGCCGCTGGTGCGCAAGCTAATGGTGGACTTCGACATTCCTGCCCGGCTGCTTGCGTTGACCGACGGTGAGCGCTTGCTAACCGACTTGCTTCACCTGGGCGAACTGCTTCAGCAGGCAAGCCAGGAACTGGATGGCGAGCACGCGCTAATTCGCTTTCTGGCGGAAGCGATTGCCGACCCGGAAAGCCACGGCGACAGCCACAAGCTGCGTCTGGAAAGCGATGCGGACCTGGTCAAGGTCGTGACCATCCATAAATCCAAGGGGCTTGAGTACCCGCTGGTCTTTCTGCCGTTTATTGCCAACCACCGCTCCACTAAAAAAGGCGATGTGCCGCTGCGCTGGCACGATGGCGAAGGCAATTTACAGCTAAGCCTAAGCGCCGATGCAGAAACACTCGCTACCGCCGACCGCGAACGTTTAGGCGAAGACTTACGCAAGCTTTACGTGGCACTTACCCGTGCCCGCCATGCCACTTGGCTGGGGCTTGCGCCGTTAAAGGATGGCGAAGGCAGCGCCCTGGGTTACCTGCTTAATGGCGGTGACTACATTGCGCCCAATACATTCGGCGAAGCGCTCGCCGCGCTGGTTCATAAAAGCGACATAGCCCTGGAACCTGCGCCAGCCCCTACCGCACTGTGCTTTACGCCCGCCCAGCAGCAAGAAGCGCTGGGGCAAGCCCGCACGCCCACGCGCCCGGCCCGCGAGCAGTGGTGGATCGCCAGCTACTCGGCGCTGCGCACCACGGGCGGCATCTCAGGGCTGCTGTCAACCGCTGCCCCCACGCCGGAACCCACCACGCCCCAGGAAGCCACCACGTTTGAAGTGCTGGATGAGCCGCAAGATTTGCTGCAAGGTTCTCCATTGACCGGGCAGCCCATGGCGAGTGTAACCACTCACTACCCATTGCCCGCTGACAGCGACCAGCCGAGTGCAAACGCAAGCCACCTGCACCGTTTCCCTCGCGGCCCCGGCCCTGGCACCTTTCTACACGGCTTGTTGGAATGGGCAGGCCAGCTGGGCTTTGCCAAGGCGCTTGAAGACACCGCCGCCCGTGAAGACACTCTGCGCCGCCGCCTGCAACTGCGCGGTTGGCAAGCGTGGTATGAACCGCTAGCAGGCTGGTTTGAGGATTTGCTCGGCACCCAGCTGCCGCTTCCCGGCCAGCAAAGTGCCGTGGCGCTTCAACAGCTAAGCGGTTATCAGGTTGAACTAGAGTTCTGGTTTGCGGCCCATCAGGTGGATACGCAGGCGCTGGATGCGCTGGTTAGCCAGCACTTACTTCCCGGCCTTGCCCGGCCCGCGCTGGATGCCGACACGCTCAACGGTATGCTCAAAGGCTTTATCGATTTGGCGTTTGAGTTTGATGGGCGCTTTTACGTGCTGGACTGGAAGTCCAACTACTTGGGCGCAGACGACAGCGCCTACACCGTTGATGCCTTGGGTGCCGCGCTGCTGGAAAAACGCTACGACCTACAGGCCGCGCTGTACCTGCTGGCGCTGCACCGGCTGTTAAAAGCCCGCCTGCCCGACTACGACCCGCACGTCCATTTGGGCGGTTCATTGACCGTATTTTTGCGTGGCAGCCGGACGCCTGCACGCGGCGTACACCCCGAACCCGCCCCGGTGGCGCTGATTGAAGCGCTGGATGCGTTATTTGCAGGCACGACCAACGGCGCTGGCCTTAAGGAAACGGCATGAAAGATTCACACACCCTGGACCTGTTCGGCGAAAACGAGCCTGCGCCTGCCACACCGAGTAACAACACCCCAGCGCTTGGCCACCAACGGCACCCTGCGCTGAACGATACGGGCACTTTAATGGCACTTTGCGAGCGCTGGGTCGCCAGAGGTTGGCTGCGCGACCTGGACCGCGCGCTGGTCAGTTTCTTCGCCCGCGAGGGAGGCCAGGTGCCGCCGCTGCTTCTGCTGGCCACTGCGCTTGCCAGCCACCAGCTGGGCCGAGGCCATGTGTGCCTGGACTTAAACGCCACGCTGAACGCACCGGACTTCGCCCTTTCGCTACCACCAGAAGGCGATGACCTAAGCGACCCGCCGCCGCTACCCAGCGAGGTATTAGCCACGCTAACGCTTGCCGAGTGGCAGGCCGCGCTTGAGCACCCCTCGCTGATCAGCAACGGCCACGGCAACACACCACTGGTGCGCGCTGACGCCCCGCACACCACCCGGCTTTACCTGCGCCGCTACTGGCAGTACGAACAAACCCTGCACCAGGAAATCGCCGCTCGCTTGGCGCTTGAAGAAGGCGCTAAAACGGCAATTGGGCATGAGCCGCTTTCGGTGATTGGTAGTGATGTGCTTGATTCAGGCCTGCTCCAACAAGCCCTGAACACCCTGTTCCCCGACAACGGCACACTGGACTGGCAAAAGGTCGCCTGCGCGCTGGCGGCGCGCAGCCACTTTGCGATTATTACCGGCGGCCCCGGCACCGGCAAAACCACCACCGTCGTGCGCCTGCTCGCCCTGCTGCAAACCCTGCAACTGGCCCACTCGCCAACGCAGGCGCTACGCATTCGCTTAGCCGCCCCCACCGGCAAAGCCGCCGCCCGCCTTAATGAATCCATCGCCGGGCAGGTAAGCCAGTTGCCTATCGAAGACCTTGCGGCGCTATGGGAGCAGAGTGAATTGTGGGAGCCGAATTCATTCGGCGATGATTCAGGCACAGAGCATCTACGAATCTCCATTCCCACCGAAGTCACCACCCTGCACAGGCTGCTAGGCGCAAGACCCGACACCCGCCACTTCCGCCACAACCCCAACAACCCGTTGGCGTTGGACGTACTGGTGATCGACGAAGCCTCCATGGTCGATATCGAAATGATGACCGCCGTGTTAAGCGCCCTGCCCGCCCACGCCAAGCTGGTGCTGCTGGGCGATAAAGACCAGCTCGCTTCTGTAGAAGCCGGTGCCGTGCTCGGCGACTTATGCCGCCGCGCCGAGGCCGCCCACTACACGCCAGGAACCGCCGAGTGGCTTGCCAAACTTACCGGCCACCCGCTGCCCGAAGCGCTAACCTGCCCCAACGGCCAGCCCCTCGACCAGGCGATTACCATGCTGCGGGTAAGCCACCGCTTTGACGCTGCCAGCGGCATTGGCCAGTTGGCCGAGGCGATTAACCAGCCGTTAAGCGCCACGCTTAGCGAACGCGACAAACAGAATACCGTACACAGCGCCCTGCGCCACGGCTACGCCGACCTGCATCATTTGGTGCTGAGCGGGGAAAATGACAGCGCCCTGGAGCGCCTGGTGGTGACCGGCTCCCCGGAGCGCTTCCCCAATGCCGGTAAAGGCCGCCTTGATAAGAAAACCAATAAAGAAATAGCGCCACCCACGGGCTACCGGCACTACCTCACGGTTTTAGATCAACAGCGCCCCGAGGTAACGCTAGCCTTTGAGGAAAACAAAGACGCCTACGACACGTGGGCCAGCGACGCACTAAACGCCTACGGCCACTTCCAACTGCTCTGCGCACTACGTAAAGGGCCGTGGGGCGTGGAAGGCTTGAATTTACGCATCGCCAAGGTACTGCGCAGTCACAAGCTATTAAGCGCAAGCGATATCGAACTAGAGAAAGGCAGGTATGAAGGCCGCCCGGTGCTGGTCACACAAAACGACTACAGCCTGGGGCTAATGAACGGCGATATTGGCATTACGCTAGCAGTACCCGACCCGCGCGGCGTAGGAAGAACCTTACATAGAGTCGCCTTTCCGACCAGCGATACGAAAAATCCCATCCGCTGGGTGCTGCCTTCCCGCCTGCACGCGGTAGAAACCGTGTTCGCGATGACGGTACACAAATCCCAAGGCTCGGAGTTTTTGCATACAGCGCTGCTGTTACCCCAAACGCCCAGCCCCATCCTCACCCGCGAGCTGGTCTACACCGGCATCACCCGCGCCCGCGAATGGCTTACCCTGGTGGAAGCCAAACGGGGGATTTTGAATGATGCGGTGGTTAGGGAGGTTATGCGGGTTAGCGGGATGAAGATAACCTAAAACATAACTTCACATTACCCCTAAATACTAACCTTAAATAATTATACGGTAATTTCATCATTTATTGATTCTGGCCAAGTCCCTGTAATACAAAACTTCAAAAGACTTTGCGATGCTTGTT
>NZ_JBQSXL010000046.1:0-14796 GCF_052378165.1 Halomonas sp. AOP30-A1-24 | reverse complement strand
TCCCCCCCAAATGGCCTCATATAGTAGCGCGCGGTAACGCGCCGTGAGGAACGAGCGGCAAGGCACCCGCGAATGGCGGCGGTACGACGCCTAAAGGCACAGAATCAACCCCGGCACCGCTGCGCGCTGCTCCCGCGCCGGGCCGCCGCTGCGGGTGCGCTTCGCTTACCACGCGCTACAAGAATCCCCCCAAATGGTTGCACACCGTCGCGAGATCAAAAAACGCGCTAATAGGATGCTAGCAAGCTTTCGACAGCAAACTGAGACATCCCCATGTCATAGCGTTCTTCCAGATGAGGCTTGAGTGTCGCAATACTGCGAATGGAGTGAGTAATCTCTTTTTCTCGCTTCGCCTGATCTCTTGCCTTCTTGCAATACTCCTGCAGTTTACGCTTTCTAATCTCTGGTTTGGCATCATAAAAATGCTGATAAAAACCCGCACGTATAGGAGTAACATTAATAATATCGTCACGCTGCTCCCGCAATGTCCGCGAGTAAGATTTCAGCAATTTTAGCACCTTTTTATCATCCCCCAAGTCAGCCAAGGGTGACTCGCCGACATGCTCCTCATACATTGAAAACAGCGTGAATAGATCGTTGCTGTCTCTTGCATGAGTCGCTCGCCCCATCTGCTCGCCACGTAGCTGCTTAAGATCAGCATCCAACTCTCGGTCAGGATGCAGCAGGCGAGCTAAGCGTCGAAAGATCATATTGACAGATGACTTTCCCAGCATCGCTTGCAAGGATTGTTGACCTTCTTGCTCCTGCTCTCTTTCTTGCTGCTGCTCTTGCTGCTGATGAAAGAACTCTTCAAAAAGCTCCTCTTCCAAAGCCTCAAAGCTCTCACTGTCAATATCTTCTGAGTCCTCTTGCGCATACTGAGCACCATCATTCATGCCATCTTCATTATTATTTTGATACGCGTGCCTCTGCTCCGGCGATAGCCTACTGTTATCCATATCAACGATATGCTGAAGCACCTCCTCAAGCACTTGCCTATCACAGAAAGGATTTGCCAGAAGATCGTTTAGATTTTCTTCAATCCAGCCCATCAACTCGGCGCGTTGCCACTGGGCTAATGATTTACGCGACAAAAAGGTACCTAAATGCCGGGTTTGGTCCAGTATTGCCTCTGCCGCCTGCTCTTCTGCTGGCCCGATAACCTCTAGGCATTCTTTTTCAAAGGTTTTCAAATCATCCTCAAGCCGTTCGTTACCCGCTTTCAGCTTGACAATACGCTCCCATTCCCGATGAAGCGCTTGCTCAGGCGACTGGCCCTTCTTATTTGTCCTTGCAGCCTGCTTTTGGGTAATTAAGCTCATCCGAAGCACCTTTCTCTTTACTTTAAAATCATCGTATCTTGTCCATATTATAGAAATAATAAGCGTTACTTATAAAACAACAACCCCGCAAGCCTGGGCTTGCGGGGTTGTTGTTACTAACAGAATCAGAAGCGCGTTTAGCCGAGCAGGTGCTCAACGGCTGCGCGCTCTTCACGCAGTTCTTTCTCGGTTGCTTTCATCTTCTCTTGGCTGAATTCGTCAAGCTCAAAGCCTTGAACGATTTCATACTTGCCGCCCTGGCAACGCACCGGGTAGGAGTAGATGATACCTTCGGCGATGCCGTAGCTACCGTCAGACGGAATCGCCATGCTGACGATACCTTTGGAGCCCAGCGCCCAGTCGTGCATGTGGTCGATGGCTGAAGAGGCAGCGGAGGCGGCAGAAGACGCGCCACGTGCTTTGATGATCGCCGCGCCGCGCTGCTGTACCGTCGGGATAAAGTCGTTTTCGTACCAGTCACGCTCAACCAGATCAAACGCCGCTTTACCGTCAACCTTGCACTGAGCGATATCGGGGTACTGGGTCGCGCTGTGGTTGCCCCAGATGATCATGTTTTCAACGTCGGTCACGTGCTTGCCGGTTTTCTGGGCCAGCTGCGTCAGGGCGCGGTTATGGTCCAGACGCGTCATGGCAGTGAACTGGCCTTTGTCCAGGTCCGGCGCGTTGCACGAAGCAATCAACGCGTTGGTGTTGGCCGGGTTACCCACCACCAGCACTTTAACGTCACGGCTAGCGTGATCGTTCAGCGCTTTACCTTGTACAGAGAAGATCGCGGCGTTGGCTTCCAGCAGATCTTTACGCTCCATACCCGGGCCACGCGGGCGCGCGCCGACTAACAGGGCGAAGTCAGCATCTTTAAATGCAACGTTGGCATCGTCAGTGGCAACAATGTCTTGTACCAGCGGGAAGGCGCAGTCGTTGACTTCCATTACTACGCCGTTCAGCGCGTCCATTGCTTGCGGAATTTCGAGCAGCTGAAGAATGACAGGCTGATCCGGCCCCAGCATATCGCCAGCGGCGATGCGGAAAATAAGAGAGTAACTGATCTGGCCGGCACCGCCGGTAATCGCAATACGTACTGGATCTTTCATCATTGCTCCTTGGTTGGTTCGCCTTCAAATGGGTCGACAGAACTCAAGATGCCAAGATGTTATGCGCAGTCATGCAAAAACTCAATCATCCATACGGTGACTTTGCCTTCATTGGGCCTGCCAATCACTCGCTGCAAGCCGTTGGTTGCGCTATTGTATCGCTGCACCTTTTTTCTTGTTCGTGTGTCGTTGCACACAGTTGCCAGGGATAGATCCCCCTTTATGCGCAAACTTCCCTCTTCTTATATGCTGGCCAGCTTACTGGTATTGGGTCTGGTCATTTGGTTAGTGCTGGGCGATTTCCAGCGCTTTCAATCCGCGCCTCCCGAGGCACAAAGTAGCTCCGCAAGCGGTCCGCGCGTTGAAGTGATGACACTCGACAGCGTGCCCTACATCCCTCAGCAAATGGTTCAAGGCCAGCTAACCGCCGAGCGTGAGGTCACCCTGCGCGCCAACGTCGGTGGGTTTGTCGTTGAAAAACCTATTGCCCAAGGGAGCCCTGTTGAGGCCGGGGATACGCTACTTGTGCTGGATAACGACGCCCTGCCGGAACGCTTACAGCAAGCCCGCGATGAACTTTCGCTCTCCCAAGCCGAATACTCCGGCGCCCAGAATTTGCGTGATCGTCAGCTTATTTCCCAGCCCGAACTGCTGCGTTTACAAGCCTCGTTAAGCGCGAGTGCAGCGCAAGTCGCTCAGCTTGAAAAACAGCTTGTCGACTCACGCCCCCAAGCCCCATTTAGCGGCACGCTGGACCGTATTGAGGTTGAATTGGGTGATCTCGTTCAACCCGGCGAAGAGTGGGGGCGACTGGTAGATGATAGCCGTTTAACCGGCACCGCCTGGGTGTCTCAGCAACAAGTGGGTGACCTGGCCGTTGGCCTGCCCGTTACGGCTCGCTTGCTCAATGGCGCTCATCTTGAGGGCGAGCTAAGCTTTATTAGCCGCCGAGCCAATGAAGCGACGCGTACGTTCTATGTCGAAGCGACGTTGGATAACCCTTTGCAGCTGCCCATGTCCGGCGGTAGCGCGGAGCTTACGATTACCCTGCCGCCCCGCTCTGTACACAGCCTCTCGCCTGCTCTGCTGTCTCTTGGCCATGAAAATCAGTTGACTATCAAGCATATCAATGCCGATAACGAAGTGATTGAGACGCCGGTAGAACTGGTTAGCGCGACGATTGAAAGTGCCTATGTCAGTGGGCTGCCCGATCAGGTGCGCTTAATCACGCTAGGCGCTGGCCTGGTGAATGCCGGCGAGATTGTCGAGCCTGTTTCTGTTGACGCTGCATCCGAGGCCCGCTAATGCGCCAGTTAATTGATGCCGCGCTTCACCATACGCGCACCACGCTGTTTCTGCTGGTTAGCCTGCTGCTGGCAGGCGTGGTTGCCTGGCAGGTCATTCCCAAGGAAGCCAACCCCGACGTTACGATTCCGCTGATTTACGTTTCGCTAACGCTGGAGGGTGTGAGCCCGGAGGATGGTGAGCGCCTGCTGATTCGTCCTATGGAGCAGGAACTGCGCGGCATTGCAGGACTGCGCAAGTTCACGGCCCAATCCAACGAAGGCCACGCCTCTATTTCATTGGAGTTTGACCCAGGCTTTGACCCTGACACGGCGCTTTCCGACGTTCGTGACCGCGTTGATATCGCCCGCAGCGACTTACCTTCCGAAGCGGATGAACCGCGGGTTATGGAAGTCAATGTGTCAGAGTTTCCGGTACTCAGCATTGGCCTTTCGGGGCAGCTGGATACCCGGGAACGGATTACCGTGGCGCGCCGCTTAAAGGAGGAGATTGAAGGCATCGCTGATGTGCTGGAAGTGGATATTGGTGGTGAGCAGGAGGACTTGCTGGAGATCGTGGTCGACCCACTGGTGCTGGAGAGTTACGGCATCGATTTCAACGAGCTGTTTAATATCGTCTCCAATAACAACCGGCTGGTAGCGGCGGGTAGCCTGGATACTGGCGCAGGGCGTATGGCGCTGAAGGTGCCCGGCGTTATCGAGTCGCTTGAAGATGTTATGAACATGCCGGTGAAGGTGGATGAGGACCGCGTTGTTACCTTTGGCGACGTCGCCTGGATTCACCCCACCTTTAAAGACCCCGCAGGCTTTGCGCGCATTGATGACCAGCCCGCCGTAGTACTGGAAATATCCAAACGCGCTGGTGCCAACATTATTGCCACCATTGCTGCGGTGCGCGAGACACTCGACCAGGCAAGTGATCTGCTGCCCGAGCAGTTAAATATCACCACCATTCTCGACCAATCGGTCACGGTTGAGGATATGCTCTCAGAGCTTCTCAATAACGTACTGACCGCCGTAGTACTGGTGCTCATCGTGGTGGTCGCCGTGATGGGTTTGCGCATGGCGCTTCTGGTGGGTCTGACTATTCCTGGCGCCTTTTTAACCGGTATTCTTCTGGTCTGGGCGTTTGGGTTCACGCTCAACATTGTGGTGCTCTTCGCCTTGATTCTGGTAGCGGGCATGCTGGTAGATGGGGCGATTGTGGTGAGCGAGCTGGCTGATCGTCATCTGCGCGAGGGGCAATCGCCCCACCAGGCATGGCTGAACGCTGCCTCACGTATGAGCTGGCCGGTGATCGCCTCTACCGCCACGACACTTGCGGTGTTTATCCCCCTGCTGTTTTGGCCCGGCATGGTCGGTCAGTTTATGAAGTATCTGCCTGCAACCGTTATTCTCTGTTTACTGGCGTCGCTGGCCATGGCGCTGATTTTCTTACCCACGCTTGGGCGACTGTTTACCCGCACGGCCACCAAGCCAGCGCAGGGCGGAGTTCGCCCCGACCAAAGCACTCGGCTGGGCCGCGCCTACCGGCGCTTACTTTCCCGCCTGCTGGCTCGCCCTGGCTGGGTACTTATCATTGCCGTGCTGCTGCTGGCATTAATTTACACAGCCTACGGGCGCCTCAATCACGGGGTCGACTTCTTCCCCAACGTTGAGCCGGACAGTGCCCAGGTGTTGGTACGCGCCCGTGGCGACTTCTCTGCTCTAGAGGCGGATGCCATTGTTCAGCGCGTGGAGGCACGGCTATCAGGGATGAGCGAAGTACAGGCGCTCTATGCGCGTTCGTTTGCCGTTCCCAACGAGCAACTGGGGAACGATGTTATCGGCGTACTCCAGTTTCAGTTTATTGATTGGTATGAACGCCGCCCTTCTCGAGAAATTTTGGCCGACATGGCCGAACGCGCCAGCGACATTCCCGGTATTCGCCTGGAGTTTCAGGAGCAGGAGATGGGGCCAGGAGGCGGAAAGCCTATCGTTCTGGAAGTCAGCGCCATGAATCCAGCCGTTGCCGATGCAGGGGTGGACCAGTTACAAGCCATCATGCATGAGCTAGGGGGCTTCGTTGCCATTCAGGATAACCGTAGCCTGCCAGGCGTGGAGTGGCGGATCAATGTGGACCGGGAAGCGGCCGCGCGCATGGGTACTGATATCACGACCATTGGCAGTGCGGTGCAACTGCTTACCAACGGCTTACAGGTGGCCAGCTACCGGCCGCCTGACGTTAGTGATGAGGTCGATATTCGGATTCGGTTACCGGAAGGTTGGCGCTCACTCGACCAGCTCGGCCGCATGACGATAAACACACCGCGCGGGCAAGTGCCTATTTCTCACTTCGTGGAGATTACTCCGGCACCTAAAGTAGGCACGCTTAATCGTATTAATGGGCGCCGAGCCATTACCGTCGAAGCTGATTTGGCGCCGGGGTACCTGGCAGATGAACGTTTAAGGGCACTGTTTCAGGAAGCGCAAGACAAGCTGCCCGATGATTTGATGGTGAATGTGGCCGGTGAACAGGAGGACCAACTGGAGGCGATGCAGTTCTTGATCAGTGCGTTCTTTGTCGCTATTGGGCTGATGTCGCTGATCCTGGTGACTCAATTCAACAGCTTCTACCAAGCGATTCTAGTGCTTTCGGCCATCGTCTTCTCGACAGCCGGAATATTGATAGGGCTGCTGATCACGGGTCAGGCCTTTGGCATTGTGATGGTCGGCATGGGGGTTATTGCGCTGGCCGGTATCGTGGTGAATAACAATATCGTACTAATCGACACCTATAATGAGTTACGTCTTGAAGGGATGGCACCGGCCGAGGCCGCATTGGAAGCAGGCTGTTTGCGGCTTCGCCCGGTGCTGTTAACGGCAATCACCACAGTGCTGGGTTTGATGCCGATGGTACTGGGCATGAACGTCAACCTGTTCGCACCGTCACTTGGGTTCAACGCCCCTTCAGCGCAGTGGTGGACACAGATGTCGAGCGCCATTGCCGGCGGGCTTACCTTCGCGACCGCCCTCACCCTTCTGCTGACGCCCTGTATGCTGGTGCTGGGTGGCAAACTACACCGCCACAAGCCGTAGCAGCCAGACGAACACAGGGGACCGTTTGAGCGGCCCCCTTTCTCTTATAAACACTGGCCCTATAAACACCAGCTCTGTAAACGTCGGCCCTGTAAACCTGGCTTATTGACTCAAGGCCAGCGTGGCGTCTTGCGGGCCATGAACCACGTCCTTGAGTTCAACATGACGGATCTCATCAATATCCGTTAGCTCATCCAGATCGAAATGAATGTAGTTAAGGCTATCGTAAGAGCGCAGGTGAAGCGTCCGCTGCTGAAGGTCAATCAGTGACGTCCAGGAGGTGTACTCCGAGGTGTACACACGGTCATTGTTAACACCGGGCGCCGCAATATTTTCAATTGAATCGCGGAACCGATTGTCGATAGTAATACCGCGCGGTCGGTCAAAGTTATTCATGACATGGGCAAGCGTCGTGATGGCGCTGTCTGCATCTTCCGCTTTTTCAGCAAACTGGGAATAGTAAATAGCGCGCACAAAGCGCCCAACTGAAGTATTCGACGCAGGCAGCCCGGCCGTCGCAATTCCTGAGTCAGGCTGAGCAAGTTTTACCCCACTCAGCTCAAGCTTTGATTGGTCAATGTTACTTAAAAACGTGTAGTTATTCAGGTTGGTCATGTGCCAGGAAAATTCTGGCCCGTTGGTCATAACCCCTAGCGGGTTGTCGATAACATTCTGCTCGTGATTGGCAAACTCAATCACGATGGATTTACCCGTGGCATCGTGCAACGTGTAGTGAAACGGCGTATCCAGCACGCCCATCGGCAGTAGCGACGTCACCATAACAGGTTGCTCTTCTAACGCCTGCTTTACTTCGTCAACGGTAGAAAACTGAGAAAGCGCCCAAGCGCCGAGGTCGATAGCTGCCAGCACCGCCTGCGTATTGTTAACCATATCGGCGGGGCCTTCGGTGCTGGCATACGCCAGCAAGCCAAACGTCAATCCCTTGTCGTTAACGCCTTCAGCTACTTTTAAATCTTTTGATACGGGGTCCGGCACCGTAACGGCAACAAAGGCGTTTTGGCCGGTAAAGTCCAGCACGTGATGTTTATCAGCCTGCGAGCCAAAGCTAGTGCCTGCTGGAAAGTAGGACACTTTATAAGGTAGCTCCATGGGCAGTTCCATGGTGCGGCCCGCATAAAATTTATCATTTGCGTCGCTATAAAGAAGGGAGGTACATGCGGCCACTGTGGGCGCGAGAGCAATACTGATCGCCGATAGGCAAAAACCTGCTAAACAAGGCTTGGAAAAACGTCGCATACTACTCTTCCTCATCTTATTAATAGTTAAACCACACTTCAGGCAAACTATAGCTTATTTATTATCAAATCAACTTACATAAACGCCCCCTTCATAAAAAGAAACAGTATTAGGAAGCCTCAACCAAGCAGCAAGTATCGCCCCATTAAACCAGGGCGCTTGGGAAGATTAGCCGGAATAAAATTCGACAAAAAGCACCTTCAAGGGTGCTTTTATCTGGCGCTAAACAACAAGCAATGAAGAGGAAAGGCTTAGCTGGGGGTATTGGCGGCGTGCAAGCGGGCAATGAGCTGATCTTCTAGCGCAAAACGCTCAGTGAGGCCTTTTGCCAAGCGGTCAATCCAGGCGGGTAGGCGCACCAAATGCTGCTGGCAACGCACAGGTGACTCGTAATCCTGGTCGAACTCAAGCACCATTTGCGTAGACATCTCAAGGCGTTCCAGCAGCCGTGATGCGATGTGCAGCGCGCTCTCATCATCAAAGGCTTTCGCTTCTTCCGCGAGCTGGGGGTAAATCTCAAAATGCCCCGCGCTAATATAATCCATGAGCATTTGGCTAAAGGTATCAATGCGCTCTTTGCTAACGGCTTCTAGTTCAGTGTCGCAGGCTTCCTTTAGCTCGATAAAACTCGCCAAAAGCGTGCGGCGCTGCTCCAGCCAGCGGTCAATCAAGCCATGAACGCCTCCCCAGCGCTCTTGGGCATTTTTGCAATCTTCGAGCATGGGTTTCTCCTTGCTAATAGCCACCTACAACAGAGTAAGGCTCGCGCTTCCGCCTTTCTCTGTCAATTCTGTTAGGGGCCGTTTCCTTGATGCTAACGGCCAGCCAAAACGCTGGCCGCACAAACAGCCATCTATCGCTTGATAGCTAGCCACAATATCCGCAGAGGTACAAGCGCCAGGATAACAAAGCCGAGGAATGTCCAGGCAGGCAGAGAAGCCCCCATAAAGGTAACGTCAATCTCGGCGCACTCTCCAGAGCCAGTCAACACCATGGCAACGACATCCTGCATGGGCAGGATATCCATCATGTAGCCAAGACCTGGGCCACAGGACGGTACCTCGTCAGCCGGGAGGGTTTGCAGCCACACATGGCGACCGGCAATAAACGCGCCGGTGGCTACCGCTATCAACCCCAACACACCGTAAATGCCTTTCCCCACACAGCCGTTTGGGTTGTGGATAGCCGCAACCGCAAAGATCACACCTGCAGCAATGACCGCTACGCGCTGAAAAATGCACAACGGGCAGGGTTCAAGACCCACAATATGCTCAAGACCAAGCGCGACGGCCATCATCAAGACACAAAATGCCAAGCCTGCAAGGGCCACGGGGCGAAGTGCTGTGGGCTTCATTGCCTCTCCTCAAGTAGTAACGCAGACAACGCGCGCGATTCACGCGCCTTGGTAAAGTACGTATCGAGGAAGTCAGCAAAACTCTCCTGGTCTGCCGCTTCTATATCTTTCTGCTGCTGATGCGAGGTCTCAATCAACTGATCAAGCAAGGCTTCGCGTGAGCGTAGCATGGGTGTATTTTTAAGCTTTTCGCTCTGCTCCTTGGCCAGCCCAAGCAGCGTATCACTTAACGAACCATTGCCCTCTTTCATAAGCGCCAACAGCTGAGCCGAGGGCGTCAGCGAAGGATCTTGCAAACGCGGGGCCAGCTCATTGAGTGCTGCCGCGTGAGGCGCATTGTCTTCCACAGCATCCAGCAGGCGGGCGACTTCGCGCAATTCTGCAAAAATCTGCTCGCCCCACTCACTAACCGAGGTGGTCTGGCCATTACGAATCAGTGTTAATTCTGGGTCACGGCCGCGCTCCACCACCCAACGACGGTTATCGTCCAAGCGGTCGCACTCATCATCAGAAATCCACGGGCTATCGCTGAGTAAACACCACATAAGGAAAGTGTCGACAAAGCGCATCTGCGTCTCGGTGACACCCAGCGGGTCAAAGGGATTCAGGTCCAAACAGCGCACTTCAATATACTCAACACCGCGCGCTTCAAGCGCTTGGCTAGGCGTTTCGTTATGCTTGGCGACGCGCTTGGGGCGAATATCGCTGTAGTACTCGTTCTCTATCTGGAGAATATTGGCATTCAACTGCTGCCAGTTACCCTCTACATTAACGCCGAGTTTTTCGTAATCCGGCCACGGCGTTGAGATTGCATGGCGCAACGTGTTCACATAGTTGGATAGCGAGTTAAAGCAGATTTTAAGCTGAGCCTGGACCTTGTTTTGATAGCCTAGATCCGACATACGCAGCGTTGTAGCGAACGGTGCATAAAACGTATCGTCGTTGAGTGGCTTCAACTTTTCTGGCACGTTGCCGTTAGGCAAAAAGCTTTTATCTACCGCAGGCGAAGCGCCAAACAGATAAAGCAGCAGCCAGCTATGACGTCGAAAATTACGGATAAGGCCAAAATAGCGCGTCGAACGATAGTCGTTAAACGGGATATTATTCGCACCTTCCAGCTCGCGCAGCGCGTGCCACATATCATCAGGTAACGAGACGTTGTAGTGTACGCCAGCAATTGCTTGCATGATCCGCCCATAACGTACGTCCAGCCCTTTACGGTAGACGTGCTTCATGGTGCCAACGTTGGAAGAGCCGTAATCCGCAATGGGCACGCTGTCATTACCTGAAAGCCGTGACGGCATACTCCCCGGCCAGACCCACTCCTGGTCAAGGTGCTGATAGGTAAAGGTGTGCAGATCCGATAAAAAGGCCAAGGCTTCACGCGGCTGCGAATACACCGGGGTAATGTATTCAATCAACGCTTCTGAATAATCAGTGGTGATATGCGGGTGCGTTAGCTTGGAACCCAAAGCACTTGGGTGCGGGGTTTGCGCAATATGGCCGTTTGCATCAACCCGCAGTCCTTCTTTTTCCAGCCCGCGGCGTAAGCGTCCCATGCGGCCCAAGCGCGCGCTGGGCAACAATCGCTCAACCTGGGAGGTCAGCGAAGATGGCACAGTGAGTGGTTCAGGCAAGGTGAACACTCCTTGTCAGTAAGGCTCGTTTTTTGACGAGCCCTGGTGAAATCAGGTGGCATCGCCAGCATATCCATCAATCATAAAAGGCAGGATATGGCGGCAGCCCTAATATTTTCAAGACATGTATTTTCAAGACACGTATTTTCAAGCCACGCAAACCTTCAAGTTACATAAGCGTTCAACGTATGCGTCTACTTGCCCTGCTTGGCTTTCAGCAATGCCGCCCCCAGCGCCCCCATTGGCGCCGAAGTTTCCGTGCTCTTACTGGCAGGTCGTTGGCTACGTGGTGGCTTTTGCGACCCTTTATTAACGGCTGATGACGCGCGCTCTTGCTCGCGTTCCGGCTCATCATTCAGGCGCATGGAAAGCCCCACCCGCTTACGTGCAATATCCACGCTCATCACTTTTACCGACACAATATCACCCGCTTTAACTACGCTACGTGGGTCATCAATAAAGCGATCAGACAGTGCAGAGATATGTACCAGACCATCCTGATGGACGCCAATATCTACAAACGCACCAAAGGGCGTTACGTTCGTCACGGTGCCCTCCAGTACCATACCCAGCTTCAAATCCTTGAGCGTTTCCACGCCCTCACGGAATTCTGCAGCTTTAAATTCAGGCCGTGGGTCACGGCCCGGCTTATCAAGCTCGCTCAGAATGTCGCTGACCGTGGGCACACCAAAGCGCTCATCGGCAAAATCAGCGGGCTTTAACGCTTTCAGCGCAGCGCTATCGCCAATCAAGCCTTTAACATCACGGCCACTCTGTTTAGCGATGCGCTCAACCAGGGTATAGGCTTCCGGGTGAACGGCGCTTGCATCCAACGGGTTATCCGCATTGCTGATACGCAAAAAGCCTGCGCACTGCTCAAAGGTTTTGGGGCCCAGGCGGCTAACGTCCAGCAGTGCTTTACGGCTTTTAAACGCACCAAGGCTGTTACGCTGGGCCACGATATTCTCAGCTATCGCAGCACTTAGGCCTGCCACTCGTGAGAGCAACGCGCTTGACGCCGTATTAAGGTCAACTCCCACGGCGTTAACACAATCTTCAATGACAGCCTCCAGGCTACGCGATAGCTGTACCTGAGAAACGTCATGCTGATACTGGCCTACGCCAATCGACTTGGGCTCAATTTTAACCAGCTCAGCCAGCGGGTCTTGCAAGCGGCGAGCAATCGACACCGCGCCGCGTATTGTTACATCAAGATCCGGCAGCTCACGAGAAGCATATTCCGAAGCGGAGTAAACAGACGCCCCGGCTTCCGATACCATCACTTTGCTGACCCGATACTCAGGCGCCAATGCTTTCAGTAGCTCCCCTGCCAGCTTGTCGGTTTCACGGCTGGCGGTGCCGTTCCCAACAGCAACCAGTTGAACGCCATGCTGCTTAACGAGCTTAGCCAGTACGTTGAGCGACTCATCCCAGCGGTTTTGTGGCGCATGCGGGTAAATAGTCGCCTGGTCGATAAACTGCCCGGTTGCGTCAATGACCGCCACCTTGCAACCGGTACGCAAACCAGGATCAAGCGCCAGGGTAATTTTTTGCCCAGCGGGTGCGGCCAGCAGCAGGTCTTTCAGATTGGCGGCAAATACTTCAATGGCAGTTTGCTCAGCCTGCTCGCGCAAACGCCCCAGCAGCTCGGTTTCCAGCGCTGTGTAGAGTTTCACTCGCCATGTCCAACGAACCACCTCGCCCAACCATTTATCAGCAGCGCGGCCCTCATCGCTAATGCCGACGTGTTTGGCAATGGCCACCTGGGCGGGATGAATAGGCGCATCATCTTCACCAGGCAAGCGAATAGCGAGGCTCAGCACGCCTTCATTGCGGCCCCGGAACATGGCAAGCGCACGGTGTGAAGGCACTTTGGCAAGCTTTTCATCGTGCTCGAAGTAATCCGCAAACTTAGCGCCTTCTTGCTGCTTGCCCTCCAGCACACGGGCACTCAGCTCACCCTCTTGCCAGAGGCGCTCGCGCAACCGACCGATTAGCTCGGGGTCTTCGGCAAAGCGCTCCATCAGGATTTGTTTAGCGCCGTCCAGCGCCGCTTTGGCATCTTCAACGGCGGGAATATCACCCTCTGCCGGTCGCAGGTAGCCGGCTGCTTCCGCTTCAGGGTCAAGCGCGGGGTTCGCCAACAGCGCATCCGCCAACGGCTCAAGCCCCGCTTCACGCGCGATTTGTGCCTTTGTGCGGCGTTTTTTCTTAAAGGGTAAATAGAGATCTTCAAGGCGTTGCTTGGTTTCTGCCGCGTCTATGCTCGCCTTGAGCGATGCATCCAACTTGCCCTGCTCATCAATGGCTTCCAGGACAGCGGCACGGCGCTCTTCAAGCTCGCGCAGATAGCGCAACCGCTCATCCAACTGACGCAGTTGGGTATCATCTAATGCCCCGGTAATTTCTTTACGGTAACGGGCAATAAACGGCACGGTGGCACCGCCATCCAAGAGCTCTACCGTAGCCGCTACTTGCTGGGTACGCACACCTAGCTCGTCGGCTAAGCGGGAAATAATTCGCTGATTGACATCCATAAATTGCAACTAACTCATGCAGCATTTTTTAGTGCTGACAAGGTATCACAATCAGCCTACTACCGCTTTATCTGCACAAGACTCCCTTTATAGCAATAGGGATAAAAGACCGTTCAGGTAGTGGCCGCCCCTTTATTGCCATGAACAGTAACCTTCTTTCTTCAAGGCATTTACTAGCAAGGAGCCTTGAAGAGATTGAGACCCAGCGATGCCGCAGCAACCTTGACAGCGGCCTGACCACGAATGCTATTGCCAGCCTCATCCAAGCGAGGAGAAAAAGCGGCTATCGCGAGCTGCCCCGGCATGACAGCGAGAATCCCCCCACCAACACCACTCTTCGCGGGCAAGCCTACCTCATAAGCCCAGTCTCCAGAAGCCGTGTAAAGTCCCTCCATCATCATTTCAGCCAATATATAATGGACATAACGCGCATCCATGACCTGTCGCTTGGTTAACGGATTAATACCACCTGCAACAAGCGTTGCTCCCATCGTGGCAAGATCCTTGCAATTAATCAGGGTAGAGCATTGCCGTGTATAGACATCGACAGTGCGTACCGGGTCGCTATAACACGCACCAGCGCTTTCAAGCAGCCATGCGATAGCCCGATTATGGGCGTTGGTAGACTGCTCAGACGCATTAATCTCGGCACTCATGGCAAGATCTCGTCCCGCAAATTCACGCTGGCACTGGAGAATAGTTTCAAAGCATTCGTCTGCACTCTCCCCTGGCACAAGGCTTACCGTCGCTATAGCGCCAGCATTGACAAGCGGAGAGAGCGGCTTGTCGTTATTTAACTCCAGTGCGATGATGGAATTGAAGGGCAGTCCCGTTGGGCTATCTCCAATTTTATCGCGAACAGCGTCAGGGCCGATATTCTCCATGACCATCGCCAACGTAAATACTTTTGAGATCGACTCAATTGCAAACGCGTAGTCGCAATCCCCTTCGGTATAGGCTTGGCCATCTGCCGTTATGATGGCAAGTGAAAACAGCTCAGGATCAACAGAGGCTAGATAGGGGATATAATCAGCGTTCTTACCTCCATGCGCTGCTCGCCCCGCCTCCATGCCTGCCTTTAACGCGCTTTCGATATCCGCTTTCATTCCAGTAGATAGCCCCATTCGCCTGCCTCTTCAATGGCATGTTTCATTCAGCTCTGGACAGTTATCATGGAAGCCATTTACCGGTTCTG
>NZ_JBQSXL010000045.1:0-15717 GCF_052378165.1 Halomonas sp. AOP30-A1-24 | reverse complement strand
TTATGCGTGGAAAATGAAAAGCGGTGGCTGAAGCTTATGCTTACAAAACTATGCCTACAAAAATGCCTGCCGCGCCTCGCGCTACAGGGCATTTAACGTTGTATGGCGAGCGAACTAGCCGCAGATCGCTTCCAGCGCCTCTATCAGGCTATCCATCTCATCGTCAGTGCCGATGGTAATGCGCAGGAAGTTATTAAGCTCAGAGGTATTGAAGTGGCGTACGAGAATGCCGCGCTCGCGAAGGCCCGCAAACAGTTGAGCGCCTGCATGCTCAGGATGCTGGGCAAGCACAAAATTGGCCTTGGAGGGCAATACCTCAAATCCTAATGCTTCAAGACGCTGACGGGTGCGTTCACGGGTTGTAATCACGCGCTCCCGGCTTGCGTCAAAGTGCGCTTTATCGTCAAGTGCAGCAATACCTACAAGGCTTGCCAGGCTATCTACTGGATAGGAGTTAAACGAGTCCTTAACGCGGTGCAGGCCATCAATCAACTCCACTGAGCCAATGGCGTAGCCCAAGCGTAAGCCGGCCAGGCTGCGTGATTTTGAGAACGTGCCCGTCACTAGTAAATTTGGATAGCGATCAATTAATGCAATCGCGCTTTCGGCGCCAAAGTCGACATACGCTTCATCAACCAATACAACGCGATCCGTTACTCGCTTGAGTAGTGTTTCAATATCCTCAAGCGAATGCGCATGCCCGGTAGGCGCATTCGGATTGGCAAAAATCACTCCGCTACGCGCCGACGCGGTTCCCAGCGCCTCCAGATCAACTTCCCACTGCTCATTGAGTGGATGAGTGCGTAGCTCAACGTTATAGAGGTTGGCGTATACCGGATAAAAACTATAGGTAATCGATGGGGCATCAAGCGGTGCGCCGTGACAGAAGAAGGCTTGAAAAGCCAACGCTAGCACCTCATCTGAACCATTGCCCACAAATACCTGCTGGCTTTCAACGCCATACGTTTCAGCAAGTTTTGAACGCAGTGCGGCAGACGTTGGGTCGGGATAGAGACGCAAATGGTCGGTCGCGTAGTCACGCAGTGCCTGGCCGACGCCCGGTGCTGGCGGGTAAGGGTTTTCATTGGTATTGAGCTTGATAATACGCTCACGCGGCTGCTCCCCGGGTATATAAGGGGTTAGCGCTTTAACAGCGGGACTCCAGTATTGGCTCATGTGGGTAACCTGATTATCCTTGCATAATAGGCCATGGTCGCTTGATGCTCGCTTAAGCGCAAGCATTCCCCTTGCAATCAGGGGTGTGCGTTGCACCTTGTAACGGTTATGCTGTCATAATCGCGCGAAAGAAATGTATGACCAACACGATAAGGAGACACCCCATGCAATTCAGGAGTTTGCTAGCCAGTTCGGCTATGTTGGCATTGTTGGCAGGCTGTGCGACCGGCGGCCCTTCGGCCCAGGAAAGTGACGCAGGCGTTAGCGCGTCACAACAGCGCTACCAAGGCACACTGCCTTGCCGTAACTGTGATGGTATTGATCTGGACGTTACCATGGTGGGCGAAGAAACAAGCACACCTGATGAGCGTACTTTCACACTGGATGCGACGTATCGCAACCACCCTCAAACGCCTCCGCCTGAAAACTACGCAGGTAACTGGGAAGTGTTGAGCGGCACGCCGTCTGATCCGGATGCCTCTGTTTACGAGTTGACGCCCAGTGGCGACGGCCAAATTTACTACTTTCAACGTATTGATGAGCGTACGCTGGAGCTAATTGATCCAGAGCGTCGTCGCTTTGAAAATGGCGAAATGTTGCAGCTACAGCGTCAGTAAGTGAGCAGTAACATCCTAAGGCGGCCATTGGCCGCCTTTTGTATTTTATAGCCTGGTAATAGTGACAAAGAGTTAATATCAACGGGAGTATCAGTGCGGTGGCTAAAGCCAAAAGTGCCTTTGTATGTACCGAGTGCGGCGCGGAGTATCGAAAGTGGCAGGGCCAGTGCTCCAGTTGTAACGAGTGGAATACGCTGAGCGAGATTAGCCTGGCCAGTGCGCGGCCCGGAAGCGGAAGCAGTGGGTCAGGTCGGGGAGGTTATGCGGGTGACCTCTCCCGGGATGTGGTTGATTTAAGCAACGTCGACCTAAGTGAAGTGCCGCGGCTAAGCTCCACCTTTAATGAGTTTGACCGTGTGTTGGGCGGTGGCTTGGTGCCGGGTTCTGCGGTACTGCTTGGGGGCAACCCTGGTGCGGGCAAGTCCACGCTACTGCTGCAAACGGCCTGTAAGCTGGCCCAGCAGCGGCGCATTTTGTATGTCACCGGTGAAGAGTCATTGTCTCAGGTCGCCATGCGCGCCCATCGCCTGCAGCTGCCTACCAACGGCTTGAAAATGCTTGCGGAAACCAGCGTTGAGACTATCCTGGCCGTGGCTGAGCGTGAGAAGCCTGAAATATTGGTGATCGACTCTATCCAAACCATGCATCTGGAGGATATTAGCTCGGCGCCGGGCGGGGTGGCCCAGGTACGTGAGTCCGCCGCTGCGCTTACCCGCTTTGCCAAGCAAACCAATACGGTGCTGTTACTGGTGGGCCATGTCACCAAAGATGGCACACTGGCAGGCCCCAAGGTACTGGAACACATGATCGATGCGTCGCTTTTGCTGGAAGGTGGCGCCGATTCCCGCTTTAGAACCCTGCGCGGTCAGAAGAACCGCTTTGGTGCGGTGAATGAGCTGGGCGTCTTCGCCATGCTGGAGCAAGGCTTAAAAGAGGTTAAAAACCCCAGTGCCATTTTTCTCTCGCGCCAGGAAGAGCAGGCGCCGGGCAGCCTTGTCATGGTGGTGTGGGAAGGCACTCGCCCTATTCTTGTCGAAGTACAGGCGCTGGTTGATGAATCCGCCTTGGGGAACCCACGCCGTGTGGCCGTTGGGGTAGACCAAAACCGTTTAGCCATGCTGCTGGCCGTGCTTAACCGTCATGGCGGCCTTTTTACCGGCGACCAGGATGTTTTCCTGAACGTGGTGGGCGGGGTAAAAGTATTGGAGACCAGTGCGGACCTGGCCGTACTGCTCGCGGTCGTCTCCAGTCTACAAAACCGCGCGTTACCCAAGGAGCTGGTAGTGTTTGGCGAAGTGGGGCTTTCTGGTGAAATACGCCCGGTACCCAGTGGGCAGGAGCGTATTGCCGAGGCCGCCAAACACGGTTTTTTACGTGCGATTGTACCTCGTGCGAATGCACCCAAGCAGTCACCCAAGGGGATGGAAGTCATTGCCGTCGATAAGCTTAGCGACGCGCTAGAGGCGCTTTAAGTAGGCTACGCTATAAGAATTGTTATTAAGACTGTTATAACAACTGTTCTAAAAACATGCAGTGCCAAGGAGAGACACAATGAGTTCAATTCGCCTAACCCAATACAGTCATGGTGCAGGCTGTGGCTGTAAAATAGCTCCGGATGTACTGGACAGCATTCTCGCCAAAGCGGGGCCGTTAGCCGGGCATAAGCAGCTCATTGTGGGCAATCAAGGGCGCGAAGATGCCGCTGTCTACGACTTGGGCGATGGGCGAGGCATGATTGCCACTACCGACTTCTTCATGCCGATTGTCGATGACCCGTTTGATTTTGGGCGAATTGCTGCCACGAACGCCATCAGTGATATTTACGCCATGGGCGGTACGCCGGTCATGGCGCTGAGTATTCTCGGCTGGCCATTAGACAAGTTGAGCGCGGAGATTGCCGGCGATGTCATTGCCGGCGCCCAGGGCGTTTGCCGTGAGCTGGGTGTCGCCTTGGCGGGAGGCCATTCGATTGATGCGCCCGAGCCCATTTTTGGCCTGGCAGTGAATGGGCTGGTCGACCTGGACAAGCTAAAGCTCAATAGCCGCGCTAAGCCGGGTGATCTGCTGTTTTTGACCAAGCCGTTAGGCGTTGGGCTGCTGACCACTGCAGAGAAGCAAGGCCTGCTGGAAGCAGGGCATCACGGGTTGGCTCGGGAAACCATGCTTAAATCCAACCGTATCGGCGTCAAGCTTGCCGATGTAAAAGGCCTTAATGCCATGACCGACGTTACCGGGTTTGGCTTAGCGGGGCATTTGTCGGAAATATGCAGCGCAAGCAACGTCATGGCCCAGATAGATTTTCGCCGCCTACCTCGGCTGGCTCAGGCAGAAACCTATCGTCGTCAAGGGGCCGTTCCCGGCGGCACACGGCGCAACCGCGATGCCTTAGGTAAAAGCTTGCCTGATATGGATGAAGCTCACTGGCAGTGGCTATGCGACCCGCAAACGTCAGGCGGCTTACTACTAAGTGTCGACCCTGCTTGGCAAGATGATGTTGAACGCATTGGCCGCGAGTTCGGCTTATCGCTTCAGCCGTTTGGCGTCATGAAAGCCCGTGAGAGCGAGGCGCTGATCGAGGTGGTGGGATAGTGCTTGAGAGAGTGCCTGAAACAGCGCGCGACAGCGGCGCCAGAACTTCACGTGGGGGGTGGGACAGCTGTTGGGAGGCCGCTAAGCAGTGGAGCGCCTAGCGGCTATCTTTCGGCGTGGTTAGCTCACTTTAAGCCATTGAGTCATGACGCGATCAAGCAGCGGTGCCAGCCGATGAAAGCGCGTTGCGTCTTCAAGGATCTGGCTACTTTCCTGGCGAAAGCGGTCTGCCGCGGAAGAGGTAGGTGTAGTGGGCTCGGCATGCTCAAGGCGCTTTTTCACATTGGCAAGTGTTACCTCAAAAAGGCACAGCAAACCGATGACACGGCCACTGTCCCAACTAAAGCCTTGCAGCGGTGCCGCCGCACTGCCGCCCAACGGCAATGCATTCTCGGGCAAGCTAAATACATACCGATGCCACATAAAGGCGTCAAACTGCTCGGGTAAGTCAAACGGGCTTTCTGGGGCCAGCGATACGGTATGCCAACCTCTTTCGGGATACGTACCTGGAGCGATGATTGCCCCAAGTGCCTGAGCGATCCACAGGGCCCCCAGGCCAATGCCCATCAGGGGCTTTTGACCATCAAGATAACGGTTAATCAATTTGTTTTCGGCTTTAAACCAGGCGGGCGGCTGATCTATAAACGTTTCAGGGCCATCCAGCACGATTAACGCATCGCTTTCTGCCGGACGAGGCGTTAACTCGTCGGCATAAAGATGAAAAATGGTGTAACTATGTCCCATACTGCTTAACCAATCCGTTAAGCGGGCGGGAGCATGATCAGCGCCGTGCTGTAGCAAATGAATATGCATGGTAATCTCCTCGCCGGCCGTACACAGTAAAGGCTGTCAGTGTTAATGACAGCGCGAGTTCGACCATAACGTATTGCCCCCATTTCACCAATATCACGCGTTAGGAAATCAGTATGGCGTCCAAGCCCCCAGGATTTTACCAGCAGTTGCAACTGCTTCCGCTACCGGCTCAGCAAGCGTTTATGGCTGCATTATGTGAGCGCCTTCTGCCTAATTACGCCCTGTACGAGCAGACCACTGGCCAAGGGGATATTCACACGCTGCGTACCGTAATTAGCCTGGTTTGGGAGCGCTTAAGCGTGCCCAACGCGAGCATTGATTTTGCGCGTCAGGCGGAAAAGTTGGCGGAGTGCGAACCGCCTGCTGATGATGAAAGCTTTGGTGCGCGTCGTGCGCTGGACGCGGTGGTTTCCCTGTCGGCGTTGTTGGACACACTGCAAGGCGACTCGCCAGAAGCCGTGCTGGATGTGAGTCGTACGTCACGTGCCGGGGTACGTGCCTTTATCGAACTTACTGAAGGCGAAGAGGATGCCCAAAAGCTTGCTTTACTGATTCGGGACCATCCGTTAATGGCCGACGAAAATGATTTTCAGGACGCGGTTTTGGAAGCGGTCAGTGAACCGCTAAACAAAGCCGCGCTTAAGGAAATACGCACGCTAGGGCGTAACGGCGGTATCAGTAATCTGGGCCTTAGCCTTGAGGAAGATGATGAGTGAGGCTTGGCCTGCCTAAAAGCGCAGGCCTGCGGTTACCATCATGCCAGCGGTGCCGAAAATGATGAGGTCAGACTCAAAGCGCCCCCACTGCATACCAATGCTGGGCAGCAGGGCGGGTGCGGTTTCAAGGTGGTTGAGAGGGATTTTGTCCCGATACTCACCTTTATAGCCATGTAGGAGCCCACCGGTGAGTTTGGCCCTGACGTTAATCTCTTTGAACTGCCAAAGGGGGAATTCACGCCCGGCATAAACGTACCAGGTGGGCTGATTATACGAGTTTTTAAACCACGCCGTACCTGCCAGCCAACGCTCCGGGTTATGTAACTCAATGCCGATCAAATTCTGCTGATTGTTATGATCTGGCTGTGGATCAAAGTGGCGGGTTAACAGGCTGGTTTGCACCAGCGTATGGTCCAGCTCAAGCGTCGGAGGCCAGTCCGGTAAGGTGAAGGCTGAGGCAGATGCGCTCAGCCATAAACCAGTTAGCCCTCCCAACCATGGGAAACAACGGGGCATGTAATACTCCTAAAAAGGGACTGGGCAACAAAAATGTTACAGACGCATCTCGATACCGCGTTCTGCCATATAGCGCTTTGCTTCAGGGATCGTATGCTCTCCAAAGTGGAAAATACTGGCGGCCAGCACCGCATCCGCACCACCTTTCAATACGCCGTCCACCAGGTGATCCAGATTGCCCACGCCGCCAGATGCAATCACTGGCACGCTCACGGCTTCTGAAATCGCGTGGGTCACGCCAAGGTCAAAGCCGATTTTGGTGCCATCACGGTCCATGCTAGTGAGCAGCAGCTCGCCCGCGCCAAACTCGACCATTTTTTTGGCCCACTCCACCGCATCAAGCCCGGTTGGGCGGCGGCCGCCATGCGTGAAAATCTCCCAGCGCGGCGGCTCGCCTTCATTGGAGACGCGCTTGGCATCAATCGCCACTACGATGCACTGGCTGCCAAAGCGTTCCGCAGCTTCGCGAACAAATTCAGGATTCGTAACGGCGGCGGTGTTGATCGACACTTTATCCGCGCCTGCATTCAGCATTGTACGAATATCGTCACAGCTGCGAATACCGCCACCCACCGTCAGCGGAATAAACACTTCCCCTGCGATGCGTTCGACCATTTCGACAGTAGTGTCGCGGCCTTCGTGGCTAGCGGTAATATCCAGAAAGGTAATTTCATCGGCACCCTGCTGGTTATAGCGCTGGGCAATCTCGACCGGGTCGCCTGCATCACGAATGCCGACAAAGTTGACGCCTTTCACCACTCGCCCAGCATCAACGTCCAGGCAGGGAATTATACGCTTGGATAAGCTCACTCACCGCCTCCTGTTAGCTGGTCGCTAAGACGTTGTGCTTCAGCCACATCCAGACTGCCTTCGTAAATGGCACGACCGGTAATGGCGCCTAAAATACCGCTATCGGCGACATCGCACAGCGCTTTAATGTCATCCAGGTTGGTCACGCCCCCAGAGGCGATGACCGGCAAGCCGCCTTCGCGAGCCAACTGAGCCGTTGCTTCAACGTTAACGCCTTGCATCATGCCGTCACGGGCAATGTCGGTATAGACGATGCTGGAGACGCCGTCATCAGCAAACTGTTTTGCCAGGTCGACGGCTTTAACGCTTGAAACTTCTGCCCAGCCGTCGGTGGCCACGAAGCCCTCTTTAGCGTCCAAGCCAACAATCACGCGACCTGGGAAAGCACGGCACATTTCACCCACAAACGCGGGCTCTTTAACCGCCTTGGTGCCGATAATCACGTAGGATACGCCTGCATTCAGGTAGTGCTCAATGGTTTCAGCAGTACGAATGCCGCCACCAATTTGAATGGGCAGGTTGGGGTAGGCACGTGCGATGGCTGTCACGGCGTCGCCATTGACCGGCTTACCTTCAAACGCACCGTTCAAATCGACCAGATGAAGGCGTCGCGCGCCAGCTTCTACCCAGCGCGCGGCCATAGCGACCGGGTCATCGCCGTAAGAGGTTGCATCATCCATACGCCCCTGTTTCAACCGCACACACTGGCCGTCTTTGAGATCAATCGCAGGAATTACCAACATAACTAAACCTCTTAGGGTGTCCAGGTGACAAAGTTTTCGAGTAAGCGTAGGCCTGCTCGGGAGCTTTTTTCCGGGTGGAACTGTACGGCAAAGGTGGCATCGCGGCCAATCGCCACGTGGGCACTGACATCGCCATAATGCGCGGTGCCAAAAACCTGGGCATCGTCGGCAGCATTCACGTAATAACTGTGTACAAAGTAGAAGTGCTCGTTGTTATCAATGCCTGCCCATAGCGGATGGTCATGGCTTTGTTCCACCAGGTTCCAGCCCATGTGCGGCACTTTTAAACGCTGTTCGTGTGCGTCGCGCATCGTGGTTGGAAAGCGATCCACGCTGCCCTTGAAGAAGCCCAGACAGTCGACGCCACCGTTCTCTTCGCTTCGCTCCATTAACATTTGCTGGCCCACGCAAATGCCCAGCAACGGTTTCGCCTGACGCGTTAGCACATCATCAACCAAGCCACGCAGCTCCGTGCGTTCAAGCTCACTCACACAATCGCGAATAGCACCCTGGCCTGGCAGTACCAGGCGGGTGGCGCCTAAAATGCGCCGCGAATCACGGGTGATAATGACGTTCTCGTGCGTTACATGCTCAAGTGCCTTCGCGACAGAATGTAGATTACCCATCCCGTAGTCGATTACCGCAATAGTCATGAAGCGCTCCTTGATCGAGTGAACGAACGGTTACCTGAGCTGTTTACTGTACTGATATATGCACTGATATAGGTACGACAGCCCGCCATTACAGGCTCCCTTTGGTGGAAGGCATCTGCCCCGCCATGCGTGGATCTTCTGCCACCGCCATGCGTAGGGCGCGTCCAAAGGCTTTAAAAATTGTTTCGGCCTGGTGGTGAGCGTTAAAGCCTTTCATGTTGTCAATATGCAGCGTGACGCGCGCATGATTAACGAACCCTTGAAAAAACTCCCAGAACAGCTGGGTATCAAGACGGCCTATGGTGGCGCGCGTAAATTCGACATCCATATAAAGGCCGGGCCGACCAGAGAAGTCGATCACCACGCGGGAGAGTGCTTCATCCAGCGGCACATACGCATGGCCATAGCGATAAATGCCGCGCTTGTCGCCAATTGCTTCATTAAACGCCTGGCCTAGAGTAATGCCCAGGTCTTCAACGGTATGGTGTTCATCAATATGCAAATCGCCTTTGGCGAGGATATCAAGGTCTATCATCCCGTGGCGTGCAACCTGATCAAGCATATGATCCAGAAAGGGAACGCCCGTCTCGCAGCGAAGGTGGCCTTCGCCATCCAGATTGACGCTGACGGTGATCTGGGTTTCATTGGTATCACGGCTAACCGTGGCAATACGCGCTGCCATGTTGCATCTCCTGCGCTCTAGCGCATTCTGAAGGGAAGGCGATGGGTCGCACTGTTTCATCGCTCTGTTATTAGGACATATATCTGCGGCAAAGCGAACATTATAGAGAATCGGCGCCCCCATCCGCTACAATGCGCGCAATGTAGCCGCCCTTTTAGGCATTAAAAATGGCAGTTTTGCTGCTTTGGCGAAGAGGAGTTCATCATGCCGGTGACACTGGAGCGCGTCGACCAAGCCTGTTGGGAGAACGATGAACAAGTGCGTCTCGATTTGATGCGCATTTATGAGGATGCACCGAAAGAGCGAGTGCCTGCTCAAGCGGTCCTGCCTTTTATAGAGCAACATCTAAAAGCGAAGCACTTTTTTGCCTGCGCACACTTTAATGATCGATTGTTGGGAGCGGTGGCTATTCAAGAAGGACAAGACCGGGCATGGTGGCTTTCAGAGCTCTGTGTACGCAAAACCACACGCCGCCGCGGCGTTGGCTCGCGGCTAATGGCGCTGCTGGGTGAACAGGCCAAGCAAGAGGGGCGTAAACTGCGTATTGACATCTCATCGCTACCGTTGGCCGACCAGGTGCTGCTCTCCAAGCTTGGCTATCGCCCTGGCACCAGTGCCGAAAGACCCACATCGGATCAACCTCTTACCAGCAATTTTGTTGAGTTAGACCCACAAGGGAAAGGGTAATGAAACAGTTATTACGTATTTTGCTGGCTGCTGTCGGCATTCTCGCCATTGTAGGGGTGGCGGCGGTGGTTTATGTGACCACCTTTCTTGACCCCGAAGATTTCAAGCCACGCCTGACGTCCGTTGTGGAAGAGCATACGGGGCTGCACCTGGCGCTTGATGGGCCGATCACATGGTCTTTCTATCCACGCATTGGGGTAAGCGTTGAGCAAGCGCGTGCCTGGCTGCCCGAGCAATCGGAAGAAGATACATCGTTTGCTTCTATACAGCGCGCCGAGGTCAGCGTCGCTTTTGCGCCATTATTGCGCGGCGAAATTGCAGTTGACGGCTTAACGCTGGACGGCATGCGCCTAAACCTTGAGCGGGACGAGGCAGGTGAAGGCAACTGGGAGCCGCTGGTCGAGCGTTTGGCTGAAGGTAGCGATGAAAAAGCACAAACTGTGCTGGCGCCAGCAAGTGCAGGGCCGAATGCCGATGCGGGCAATCTTTCCGTTGTATTGAACATCGCCAGTGTTGAAGTAAAAGACGCCGATATTCGTTTTCGCGATGCGCAAAGCCAAGCGCTGTGGCGCCTGCAGTCGCTGAATGTTTCCGGCAGCAACGTCAATCCGGTAAGTCCTTTCCCTTTAAAAGCCATGTTTACGCTAACCAAACATAATCGTTTGGATGCTGAAGTGCTGGAGCGCACGCCGGATTTAACCACCGATATTGACCTTGAAACACGCATGCGCCTTAAGCTCGCAGAAGACAGCGTGGTACTGGAAAATACCCGTTTAAGTACAAACACACGTTTGCACCCAGACAGTGAGCCCCAGCGGCTTGGTTTAAGGGCGGCTGAAATCGTCGCACGTATGGAAGAGAAGCAGTTAAGTATTACCGAAGGCGTACTAGAAGCAGGCCTGCAGGACCCTGAAAAATGGCAGGGCAGTTTAGCGTTGGCGCTAGCCTTTGGTTTGGAAAGTAACTGGCAGGCGCAAACCGCACAGCTAAAGGAGCTACAGCTGACCGGGCCTGATGGTCTGCGCGTGAGTGGCCACCTGAATGTCGAGCAGATGTTTGATGCTCCTCGATATCGTGGCCAGGTGACCGCCGCGCCTTTTACGCTGCGTCCGTGGTTGACTCGTGCAGGCGTTGAATTGAATACCACTAGCGAGGCAGCGCTTAGCGATATCGCCATGACCAGCCCCATTGAAGGGGATGAGCAGCACGTATCGCTACCTCGGCTATCGCTGGTTGTCGATGACAGCACCTTTACAGGGCAAGTTGCTGCCGCGCTGGATGGGTCGCAGTTAACGTTTGATCTGGAAGGCGATAACCTGAATGTTGATCATTATCTTCCAGGTCCCGCAACGTCTCAGCAGGCCAGTTTAGGCTTATTGCGCAGGGCGTTTGCCCAGAGTGCAGAGACGTTGCTGCCGCAAGCATGGCTCAGTGAGTTGTCAATGGAGGGTGACCTACGTGTCGATACACTTCTGCTGGGAGGTCTTACCTTTAATGACACGCGCTTGCAGCTACAAGGTGAGGAAGGCCTTCAGCAACTGACCGCCTTTGACGCGCGCTTTTATGGCGGAGAACTTAGTGCTTCAGGCCAGTTGGATGCCCGCGAGCAGGTAATGGAGTGGGCGCTGGCCCCGACCATTAATAATGTGCAAATGGCATCGTTGATTGAAGCACTCAGTGATGAGGACGAGCCTTCTCCGCTGAGAGGACGCTTGCATCTGGATGGCGAGCTAACGTCCCGTGGCAATACCCGTGAAGCGTTGGTCAGCAACCTGAATGGACAGTTGGATGGGCGCCTTAATGAAGGTGCGATTTTAGATATTAATATTTCTCAGCAGATGTGTGAACTGGCAGCCCAGGTAGAAGGCGAAGGAACCGTCCGCGACTGGCATAACGATACGCGCTTCGAGCGTTTTGATGCGACGTTCCAGATACGTAATGGCGTCATGAGCAGTGACAACCTGAACATCACTCTGCCGGGGATCGAAGTTAACGGAAAGGGCGAGCTGAATTTCAACAGCCTGAACTTTGATACGCGTGCAGATGCACGGTTAGCGAATACCGCCGATGCTGCCTGTGAAGTGAACCCTCGCCTGGAGCAGTTGCCGCTGCCCGTTCGCTGTGAGGGCCACATTGGCGATGCAACCAGCGAATGGTGCCGCATTGATCGAGACGCTTTTCAGACCGCCGTGGTTAACCTGTTGCGTAACGAAGCTGGAAACCGTGTGACTACGGAGCTTGAGGAGCGCGTAGGCGGTTCGTTGGATCAGTTGGATGAGCGCTTGGGTGAAGGCGCCGGCCAAAACCTTCGCGAAGGTATTCGCCGCCTCTTCAACTGAGCATTCCTATAAGTCAGTCTGCGCCGGCTAAATGCCGGCGCTTTTTTATTGGTATACGCTGATTGGCTCATTCAGCCAAAGACGTTACGAACACGCTAGCGAAGGAGTCCCAATGGCTGATATTCCAACCCCAAGGCTTGAAGCAAGCGAGTTTTATCGCCGCCTGCTTACCTGGTTTGACCAGTATGGTCGGCACGACTTGCCTTGGCAGTCGCCCCGTAGCGCTTACCGAGTGTGGGTTTCGGAAATTATGCTTCAGCAGACCCAAGTGGCGACAGTGATCCCTTACTTTGAGCGCTTTATGGCTCGCTTCCCAACGCTTGAGTCGCTCGCTCTCGCTCCTCAGGATGAGGTGTTGCACTTATGGACCGGGCTTGGTTATTACGCCCGGGCGCGCAACCTGCATAAGGCCGCTCAGCTGGCGCTGGAGGCGCACAACGGCGAACTGCCCACTGAAAGTGTCGATGCGCTAGTCGCTTTGCCTGGCATTGGGCGATCAACGGCAGGCGCAATTATCGCCCAGAGTACCGGCAACCGAGCCGCCATTTTAGATGGCAACGTAAAACGCTCGCTAACGCGATTACACGCTATCCCTGGCTGGCCCGGTAAGCCTGCTGTCGAACGAACGTTGTGGGCGTTGGCCGACTACTACACGCCGTCCACACGCTTAGCGGATTTCACGCAGGCGATGATGGATTTTGGTGCCACCTTATGTAAGCGCAGTAAGCCTGACTGCACATGCTGCCCGTTTAATGATGTATGCCTGGCGTACGCTCAGGGTGAGCCACAGCGCTATCCTGAATCCAAACCCAAGAAAGCGTTGCCCACTCGCTGTACGATTATGCTCCTGCTACGCGATTCCCAAGGGCGCGTCTGGTTGGAGCAACGCCCGCCTAGCGGTTTGTGGGGCGGGCTATGGAGCTTGCCGCAATTCGACACGCACAGAGAACTGAACGACTGGCTTGAACAACACGTTGTATCGCCTAAACGTGAGACGACCATGCCAGGCTTCCAGCATACCTTTAGCCATTTTCGTCTTGAGATTACCCCTCAGCCGGTTTCCTGCGATAGGCTGAGTGAGGTAAGAGAGCACGGGGTGTGGTTTGATGTTAACTACCCCCGGGAGCTTGGCTTGGCGGCACCTGTCAAAGCGCTGCTGGGTCAACTGGCATCTTTTACCCTTAACTTAGCGCCCGGGCGTGTATAAGGCCTTCGGCGTTACTGTCCACCAAGGAGTTATCAATGAGTAATACGGTTTTTTGTCGTAAGTATCAAAAAGAGCTGCCAGCGCTTCCGTTCCCGCCGCTACCCGGCAAGCAGGGCCAGGAAATCCAAACCACTGTATCCAAGCAGGCGTGGGAAGAGTGGCAGGCGCTGCAGACCCGTTTAATCAACGAAAAGCACCTGAATATGCTCGACCCGGAAGCGCGCGCCTACCTGATGGATCAAATGCAACGCTTTCTGAATAACGAAACCACCGATCAGGCCGAGGGCTATGTGCCGCCTACCCAGGCTTAATCAACGGCTCAAGCAGGCGGAAGCCCCACGAATTACGGGCATTTCAGCCCTGCGCCGTTAGTCGTAGAGTTATCCTAAGCGACGGTTAGAAAAGAAAGTTTCACAAAGGTGTTGACGAAAAGCTGAGTTTTTAGTTTAATACGCACCGTTGGCAGCGGCCAGATAGCTCAGTTGGTAGAGCAGGGGATTGAAAATCCCCGTGTCGGCGGTTCGATTCCGTCTCTGGCCACCAAACGTTGGGGTATCGCCAAGTGGTAAGGCACCGCTTTTTGGTAGCGGCATTCCCAGGTTCGAATCCTGGTACCCCAGCCATTGCCAACAAGATTTCTTGTTGATTGTAGAGCCTAACAGCGAAGCAATCATTTTCTCAAGAAAATGTGAAGCGCCGACATAGCTCAGTTGGTAGAGCAACTGACTTGTAATCAGTAGGTCCCGGGTTCGACTCCTGGTGTCGGCACCACTAAAAAAGTGGTTAAAAGCAACATGTTAGAGACTTAAAAAGGCTGCCTTCAACGGTGGCCTTTTTTGTTTTATTCCCCAAATTCTGCATCTGCGTACCGTAGTGCGTACCGTTTCTCTCAAGACCAATTCTGCCTGTTTTTTTCGTTGCTGCAAACCGTTTCTGAGCGGGCTGATGAAGCCGTCTCGCAGCGCGTGCCTGCTGTTCAGTATACCGACCTCCTAGCCCAAAAAGGGACAGTCCCTCTTCCTTGTCCATAAGAGAGCTCGGCGGGATGGCACACCAAAAAAAGGGCTGCCAGCGCAGCCCTTATCAGCAGATATTTTCTTGGTCGCAGTTATGCCTAGCCGAGCGCCGCGTCGGCGATTAACCCTTTTTCGTAAGTCTGGATATCTTCTTCGCGCCACCGCGTACAGCGAGCACCCAGATAGATTGGTGAGGGGATCTGACCTTCACGTTTCCAGCGCCAAATGGTCGCCTTTGAAACACCAAACCGAGAGGCTAGGTCCGCAGCAGACAGGTATTTTGCAAGCATGTGTATCTCCACGTCACAGTAAGCTTCTCCGTGACTCTAGGAAATTCTGGTGCGGAGCAGTTGCGTCTAATTGCAGGAATAGTGGGTTTATGCATTTTAGGGATTTTTTAGGCCGCATTTGGTTTCACGGTCCGATCCAAACGCTAAAAGTTGGATAAATTTTGACATCCTGGCGGTTACTCAAAAAAACAGAAATTAGTGGCTTGGTGGGGCCTTGCTGGATCAGGTTTCTTTGTTAGTTTGGATTTGCCTCATATGGGGTATTTCAAAAAGGATGAAGTTTATGAGAGCTCGTAGGCTATTTTCTGCGTTGCAGGGTGGGAATCTGTCAGTACTCAACGACGTGACTGATTTTATGAGTGAGATATCTGATTGTCTCGACATGTTGCGTGGCGCAAATCGTTTAGAAGAAATTGATGTTATCGAGCACCTTAAAAGCCTGGATGATGAGGAGGCCGATGATATTGGTGACATGCTTGGCATGATTAAGAAAAATGACTGGTTCTTCTGAGGTGTGAGCATGGCGCATTGTCAGTTGTATAAAGGCTGATAGTGCGCTGCTTTTAATAGTATGGCCTACCCTTATGGATTACCCGTAGGTGTCTTAGCTCCTTGCTGCGCGAGATCGACAACAACGCTGAAATCCCTTCGGCGCTGAAAGATAAACTAGTCGAACTGCACAAACTGGGAGTCCAGCAGAAAACCCTCCGAACCTGCATCCACTCAGCTCCTGCTAAGCGTTGGCGTTAATCCGCAGCCTCAACGTTATATCCCGCGTCGGCTCATGCCTGGGTCGCCAATTGAGTCAGCACGTTGCAATGAATTTTGTCGATGCCTATGTCGCTAAACTAAATCTGAACCCC
>NZ_JBQSXL010000044.1:0-16947 GCF_052378165.1 Halomonas sp. AOP30-A1-24 | reverse complement strand
ACCGAAGGGCGCTGCCCGTTCGATGTGGGGCGTATTCTACCCACTTTTCCTGATGGGTCAATAACTTTTTGCAATTACTTTAAAGCACTAACGCATTGATACAAGAAGCTAAGTCAATAGCCCTTATACGCTAGCCAGCCTAATACTCGACCACATCAAGGCGGGCCAGCAGCTCTTGGCGCCTGGATTCCGTTGTAAAGGCTTCTTTTATGGCATTACGGTTAAGAGTCAGGAAAGCCTCTTCATCCCAGCCGAATGATTGAGCACAAGCGATGTGATTAGCCAATAGACCACCACCAAAGTAAGCCGGATCATCCGAGCTAATCGTCACATTAAGCCCTTTATCAAGAAGGGCCGGCAGAGGATGGTCGGTTAAGCTATCAACCACATTTAAGCTTACGTTGGATAAGGGGCATACAGTCAGCACGGTTTGCTTTTGATATAGGCGCTCCACCGCTTCGTCGCTCTCCAGACAGCGGATACCGTGATCAATGCGGCACACATCAAGCAAATCCAATGCCTCAATGATATAGGAGGCTGGCCCTTCCTCTCCTGCATGAGCTACCCGAGCTAGGTCCAACTCTTGGGCGCGCTTAAAAACGGCAACAAATTTTGAGGGTGGATGGTCGCGCTCAGCACTATCCAGGCCAATGGCGTCAAGCTCACTCCAGTAAGGTGCTGCCTGCTCCAGCACTTGAAGTGCCTCTTCGGCAGGCCGGTCACGCAAAAAGGCCATGATCATTCCGACACTTAAATCCAGAGACTGCTCTGCCTCTTGCTTGGCACGCAGTAACCCGGACATGACCACGTCCAGAGAAACGCCACGCTGTAGATGTGCCTGAGGATCAAAATGTATATCGATATGGACGACACCCTCACTACTAGCGCGCTTGAAATAATCCATCGCCAAGTCATAAAAATCCTGTTCATGACGAAGAACGCTCATACCCTGGAAATAGAGATTCAAGAAACCTTGTAGATCTTTAAACCGATAGGCTGCCTTGGCCTCCTCGACGGAGGAATAAGGTAATTCGATACTGTTTCGCTCAGCCAGAGCAAACATAAGCTCCGGTTCCAGCGAGCCTTCAATATGCAAGTGAAGCTCGACTTTAGGGAGGTTACGTAAAAAATCCTGCATCATTTTTCCTTAACGCCCAACTCAAGCAATTACTTACCTGGGCTGAGCTTCCCGGCACTTAAGTGCCAGTGATGGGTTATCTGTCGCGTTAGCAAGCTACCCACTTCATGGTGAACAAAGAAGATGGTGGTGCGCCCGACTAACCAGCGAGAAAGCGTGGTAGCTACTATTACGGCCGTATCATGATCAATCGCCGCAAAAGGCTCGTCTAAAATAACCACCGAAGGGTCCATGAGCAACAGCCGAGCCAGCGCCACCCGCCGCGCCTGCCCACCAGACAGTTGCTGCCCTCGCTCACCTACGGGTGTTTGCAACTGTCCCGGAAGAGATTGAGCCCACCCATCGAGCGCTACTGCTTTCAGCACATCCCAAAGCGCTTCATCATCAGCATCAGGATTCCCCAAGCGTAGATTTTCTTCCAATGACGCATCGAAAAGGTCTACCTGCTGGGTTAACAAAGCAATGTGTTGCGAACGCTCCTGCTCTGGCACAGCAGTAGGCACGCAGCCTCCTACATTAACCACACCTTTAGAAGGAGCAAGCCGCCCCGTCAAAAGCGCCGCCAGGGTACTTTTACCCGCACCTGAGCGCCCGGTAATGATAGCCCACTCCCCCGCTGCCAAATGAAATGAAACACTATCAAGCGCTGGCATCAGGCTAGAAGGATAACAATGCGTGACTTTCTGCAACTCAAGGTCAAGCTGTTGGCCGGAAAATGACTGGTATTGACTCTGCTGGCACTCGGGCCCAAGTGTATTTAAACGCTCTGCTGCAGCAGCACTGCCCCCCAAGCGAGCGAAAGCACCCGGAAGCGGTACAAAAACCTCATTCACACCTAGAACCACCAGCAGCAACATCACCAGAATAGGCCCGGTTATTACCCCACTCGCCACCAGCACGCCACCCAGCCATACAACGCTTAACAGCAGCAACCCGGTAATAACGCTAATGAGGCTATTACCCATAGCAACACTTCGGCCAAGGCGCCGTTGATTATCAAGCGCTGCATCTTCGTGCGCCTCCACCTGCTGACGGTGCCACGCAGCGCTGCGATAGGCAATTAACTCAGCTGAGGCCTGCAACTGATCAACGACTAAACGCCGTAATCCTTCCTGGTCAGCCACTTGGCGATGACTGTGCGCATACCCCAAGCGCGCCATGCCATAGGTAACACTCACCCACAGAACCAGCAGAACCACGCCGACCCACAGCGCTAAAGCAGGCAACCAAATAGCAATAAAGAGGGTTAACCCCACAATAACTACCAAGCTAACCAGGGGTGGCATCAGCAAACGAAGATAAAGATTGTCGAGAGCATCTATATCAGCGGTTAAACGTCCCAGCCAGTCACTGACACGCTCGCGCTGCAACGCCGCCTCATCCAATCGCATAAGCTGGCCAAACACGCGGTAGCGTAAATCAGCCAAGAGGCGAAGCACCGTATCGTGATTATAGAGACGTTCTATATAGCGGGCGACAGTACGTAATAGCGCAAAGAAGCGTATTCCTCCGCCAGGTACGTACACATCCAACTGAACAGGTAAGCCAAGCAAAAAAGCGATGCCCGCTAATGCACATGCGGTAATAAACCACCCAGAAAGGCCCAGCAGTGAAAGCCCCGCAGCAAGCGTTAAGCAAATAAGGAGCGCGCCGATCGCGAACCGCCTTCGACGCTTCATCATTAACGCCACCCAGGGCGACAATGCCTGGCGCGCTTGGGACAGCTCACTTTTTTGTGAGGACGCATTAGGTTGCATCACGCACCTCCTTTAAACGGCCGTCCTGCATATAAAAGTGGAGCTGAGCCGCCTTAATTGCAGCCGGGTGATGCGTTGCCATAATCACCGTACGCCCCTGTGCAGCCCATGCTAACAATGCACTAATCACAGAGGCTTCGGTTTCAGCATCCTGGCTTGCTGTAGGCTCATCGAGCAGGATTAAATCAGCATCACTTAAATAAATGCGCGCCAACGCCAGCCGCTGGGCCTGACCACCCGATAACCCCACTCCGCGCTCTCCTATCATGGTATCCAAACCATCAGGCAATTGGCTTAGAAGCTCCTCCAAACCAGCCTGGTGAAGTGCTGAAAGCATTGCGGGAGTATCGGCATCAGGGTTTGCCAGCCGCAAGTTATCCGCCAAGGTGCCATGCAACAGGCCCGGCTGCTGGTCCAGCCACGCGTAACGCGGCTGAGCCAACTGAAGCGTGCCGCTTGATGGCGTCAAAAAACCGGCCAATAACGCCAACAGTGTCGACTTCCCGCTCCCGGATGGACCACTAATCGCAATGACACTGCCTTTTTTGATCGTCAGATCCATTGGCCCTAACACCCGGCCGCGGATCGGATAGTCAACGCTGACATTTTGAAGCACTGCAATATCGTCATCAGTTGCAGGCTCATCAAACGTACTTCGTTGTATGCTCGACTCATTCAGCACCGTTACCAGGCTTTCTGCGGCACCTAAAGCAGTAGCACGATCATGGTAGTGCTGTGACAAGGTGCGTAACGGCTGGAAAAACTCAGGAGCGAGCAGCAATACGGCTAAGCCCGTAAAGAGCGTTAAAGAAGGTGCAGGCCCGTACTCAATATATCCCAGTAAGCCAAACCCTACGTATATCGCTACTACGGCAATGGCGACCGACGCGAAAAACTCGAGCACTGCAGACGATAAAAAAGCCAAGCGCAACGTTCGCATGCTTAAACGACGGTAATCATCTGTTGCCCACCAAACGTCCTGATGAGCACTCGCCGTGCGACCAAATAGCTGAAGCGTCGACATTCCACGAACACGGTCAAGAAAGTGGGCAGAGAGCCGTGCAACCGCTGCAAACTGGTCCCGATTTATACGCTCAGCTCCCATACCTACTAGTGCCATGAATAGCGGGATAATGGGCGCAGAAAGCAACAAGAAGAGAGCAACGACATAATCCAGTCGTAGCACCACCAATAGAATCAGTAGCGGTAAGAGAGAAGTAATTCTTAGCTGCGTATAGAAGCGCGAAAAATAGCCATCCAGTGCCTCTATATTTTCTACCGCCTGCGTCGCCAAGGCGCCGCTTTGATGATAAGCCAACCACACAGGACCCAATGTCCAGCATTTATCCAGCAGTTGACGTCGGGCGTATTGGCGGATACGTAGGCTAGCCTCCAGGCTTATTACCTCTTGCCCCCACAGGCATACTCCGCGCCCAAGCACGCACAGCGCCAGCCCTATTAATACGTTTAAAAACGGATAAGGCGCTTGTTGATCAATAACCAACTGCTCTACTAACCAGGCCAATCCCACTACAATAATAACCGTTTGAACCCCAGCTAAAATGCCAAGAAAAGCGGCGAGATTTAATCTTCGCCGCTCTAAGGTTGCCAGCATTTTTAACCAGGAGCGCGCGGTTAGCGACTGCTCCGTCATCTGATAGCCTCTGGCTTAATGATAACCTTCACCTACACGCACCTTGCCGCGAAATACCCAATACGTCCATGCGGTATACATCAGGATAAAGGGGATAACAAAGAGCACACCAATCAACAAGAAAAGCTGTGACTCAGGTGCTGACGCCGCATCCCACAAGGTGTAGTTAGGCGGCACTATCATCGGCCATTGGCTCACGATCAAGCCCAGATAGGTAAATACATAAATACCGATAGTCGCAAGGAAGGGATAGCTCTCACGGCGCTGCTTTACCGAGCGGTATACAAGAAAGGCGAAGAAGAGCGCTAGCGCTGGGAAAATCCAGATCAAGTGCAGATGACCAAACCAGCGATCCCAAACAACCGGGTTCACGAACGGCGTCCAGATACTAACAATGGCGAAGACCACCAGCACCATTGCCAGCAGCATAGGCGTGATTTTATACGCCCAATCCTGTACGTGGCCTTCCGATTTTAGAATCAGCCATGTTGAGCCCAAAAGCGCATAACCTGCCATAAGCCCCAAGCCTGTTAACACCGTAAACGGCGTTAACCAATCAAAGGCGCCCCCGGTATAAACAAAGCCTTCGGTTTGAAAACCCTGAATATATGCACCAACCACAGCGCCTTGAGCGAACGCAGCGACCGCCGAACCCCAGGCAAAGGAGCGATTCCACCAGTGGCGGTTACGGCGCGACTTAAAGCGGAATTCGAACGAAATGCCACGAAAAATCAACCCTGCCAGCATCAAGAAAACACCGATATAGAGTGCCGGTAAGAAAATCGAGTAAACCAAGGGAAAAGCCGCTAACAAGCCAGCCCCCCCCAAAACCAGCCAAGTCTCGTTACCGTCCCAGACCGGTGCCACAGAGTTCATCATGACATCACGAGCCTCTTCATCTGGCGCAAAGGGAAATAGAATCCCCAAGCCAAGATCAAAGCCATCCATCAGTACATACATGATGACGCCGAACCCGATAATGCCAGCCCAAATAATCGACAGATCAAACATTTCCATGGTTAGCTCCTCACCGGATCAATGTCATCATCAAAAGGGGTGTGGGCGGCAGAGAGCGGCCGCTTGGGACGGTCAGCATCCCTATTAACAGACGCCTGTTCTTGCTCAGGCAACATGCCGTTGCGAACCACCCGGGTTAGATAGTAAATACCGGCATAAAAAACCACCGCATATACCAGCACATACCCAATAAGCGTAAACAGCGCCATCCAACCTGTTAGCGAAGGTGTCACACCCTCTGCATGAGACATGATGTTGTATACCAGCCAAGGGGACCGACCTACTTCGGTCACGATCCAGCCAGCCAGAACCGCAATGAAGGGTAAAGAAATCATGCCGACCAATGTTTTCAAAAACAGCTGACTCTCATAAATACGTTGATTGCGCCGCAAGAATAAGCCTACAAAGGAGACAGCAATCATTATTAAGGCAATGCCAACCATCACCCGAAACGCCCAAAATACGATGGCAACAGGAGGCTGGTCTTCAGGTGGCACGGCCGTAAGCCCTGGAACTTCACCATGCAGCGAATGGGTAAGTATGAGACTGGCCACGTTAGGAATGCCAATCTCATAAAGGTTTCTCTGCGCCTCCTGGTCCGGCAGCGCAAACAAGAGCAATGGCACGCTGGTAGATGTTTCCCAGTTCCCCTCCATTGCTGCGACCTTCGTTGGCTGATATTTGAGCGTATTCAACCCGTGGGAGTCGCCTATAAACGCCTGAAGAGGCGTCAGGAAAAGCAGCAACCATAAGCACATGGAAAGCGCACGACGGTTAGCCTCTGGATCTCTTCCACGCAACAAAAACCAGGCGCTAACGCCTGCCACGACAAACCCGCCGGTGATAAAGGAAGCTACAGCCATGTGTGCAAAGCGATGAGGGAAGGAGGGATTGAAAATCGCGTCAAACCAGGAGATCACATGGAAACGATTGTCGATCAACTCAACGCCTGCCGGTGTATGCATCCAACTGTTTGCCGCGAGGATCCAGAACGCTGAAATAAAGGTGCCCAGCGCCACCAAGGCAGCCGCCATCAAATGGATACCCTGCGGCACTTTTCCACGGCCAAACAGCAATATGCCAAGGAAGGCAGCTTCAAGGAAGAAGGCTGTCACGACTTCATAACTGAGCAAGGGACCTATAAAATTGGAGGTCGCCAGAGAGAAATTACTCCAGTTCGTACCGAACTGAAACGACATCACGATTCCCGACACCACCCCCATGCCAAAAACCACAGCAAATACTTTCGTCCAGAACAGTGCTAAACGGTCCCATGCAGGATTTTGCGTCTTAAAAAAAAGTGCTTGTAAAAGCGCAATATAAGAGGCCAACCCAATGGTGAAAACCGGAAAGATCGTGTGAAAACAGATAACAAACGCGAATTGTATTCGCGACAGCATTAAGGGATCGAGTTCCATTGCACGCTCCTAACCTGAATTAATACCCCAGTTTTTGTTAACGCAAGCTTAGCTGAAACTTAAAGATTCAGCCTTTAATTATAAGCATCTAGCCTGTTTTTATTTATATTGCCATTTTACTGGCTTACATCTCATTATACACCGATCTATCTTTCGCAAAGCGTGTCGCATTGACGCACATCAAATAATGCCAATTATTCATTAAGATAATACGACAACGCTTATCATATATCCGGTATACGCAATAAAAAGCGTAAAAAGAACAGCGCCTTCGAGGCGATTAATTCGACGCGGACGTCCTTTCCAGGAAAATGCGAAGAGAACCATTAGCAGGGTCATGCAGGTCATAATGCTCCAATCACGCACCAGCACTTCCCGCCCAGCATCAATAGGTGCAATAACCCCCGCAAGCCCCACTACAGCAAGGCTATTAAACAAGTTAGAACCAACAACGTTACCCAGCACCATATCGTGCTCTTTACGGCGCAGCGCGCTAATCGAAGAAGCAAGCTCGGGCAGTGAGGTACCAACGGCTACGACGGTTAGCCCGATAATCAAGTCACTCACGCCAAAACGTTGCGCAATTTCTACCGCTCCCCAAACCAACATACGCGAGCTTGCAACCAAGAACACCAACCCAACCAACGTCCACATAATCGCTTTACCACGCGACATGGGGTTACTGTCCAGCGTCTCAGCGACTTCCTCAACCAGCGCATCGTCCTTTTGCTTTTTTGAACGAAAGATGCTTACGCCGATAAATATGACGAGGGCTACCAATAAAAGGGCCGCTTCCCAGCGAGACACCCAACCATCCCAGAGCATAATCCCAGTGATCAGTGTGACCAGAATTAAAATCGGCATCTCTTTGCGGATGACGCTGGAGTGCACAGCTAACGGTGCAATGAGTGCAACAAAACCCAATACCAAACCAATATTGGCAATATTGGAACCATAGGCATTCCCTACTGCAAGCCCGGGATTCCCCTGCAAGGCTGCCAATACTGACACCATCATCTCAGGGGCTGAGGTACCGAATCCAATGACCAACATACCAATCAATAAAGGCGAAAGACCGAGCCAACGTGACGTTGCAGCTGCGCCATCAATAAATTTCTCAGCACTCCAGATGAGCAACACCAGTCCCATCACTACAGCTACAAGTGGAAGCAACATTTTATTTCCTTATGGCAGAATATTAGGCACTATCGCGGCTGCATCCTTGACTAACCCTTCAGTCGGGTCAAGCATCGGGTTATGCCAGCATGGATCTATTTGGGTTTGATATAAAAAAGGCCCGGTGTTCATTCGGTTTACATCGCATTCGCAGTGAGAGTGTCCCCTTTGCCCCACTTCCGTTTATTAAAGCGTTCCCCACTTTCCGTTAATGCGCCTCTAGTGGATCGGCAGCCACCTGAGTCTCGCGTTCAGCGTCGACGTTTACGCGCCTGCCATGAGTGCGACTGGGTATCCGCGCTGCCCCCCTTATGCTCGGGCGAAAAGGCCAGCTGCCCGCGCTGCTCACATGTACTCGTAAAACGCCACCGCTACCCCGCTCAGCGCAGTATGGCACTTGCCATTGCGGCATTAATTGCATTAATCGTGGCTATTTCGTTTCCGTTTGTAAGCTTCAGCGTTAGTGGCGTCGGCAATCGCATAGAGCTGTCACAAACGGCCACCACGTTAATTGCCTTTCACCAACCGGTCGTGGCCATTATCGTCATCATGACCATCGTTGTGCTGCCGACCCTTTATCTGCTTAGCGTGATTTGGCTGCAGCTGGGGCTTTTACACGGCAAGCCACTCGCCTATAGTCGCGACATTGCCCGCTCACTTGCCCACTTGACGCCCTGGATGATGGCGGATGTCTTTATTATAGGGGCGCTGGTAAGCCTGATTAAAATAGCCGGTATGGCGCAAATTGAGTTGGGTATCTCCTTCTGGGGTTTTTGCATCTTTGCGGTACTTTTATTAATGACCATCCAGTCCATTGATGCCGATTGGATGTGGTTTTCCCTCGAAGGAGAACCCTTGGCGCCAGAGGGCACCCAAACAGGAGCAACCGCCGCTAGTCAGCGCCTAACAGGCTGTCCAACCTGTGGGCTTGTCAATTCACTCACCCCAGGACATAAATCTCGCTGCATTCGATGTCATGAGAAACTTCACTCCCGACTCCCCTATAGCTTACAACGCACCTGGGCACTGCTAGGCGCAGCGACTGTCATGTATATCCCTGCGAATGTTTACCCTATTATGACCACGACGAGTCTGGGGCATAGCGGTTCTTCGACCATCATAGGAGGCGTCGTTGAACTGATTCAGATGGGCTCATGGCCAGTCGCCACCGTTATTTTCGTTGCCAGCATTATTGTGCCTGTCGGTAAACTGCTGGCGCTTTCATGGCTATGTATTGTCGTCCGAGGCAACAGCCAACCCAATACCATCAGCCGTACGCGGCTTTATCGCATTACCGAGTTTATCGGACGATGGTCGATGGTCGATGTTTTTGTAGTGGCTATTCTGGTTGCCTTGATACGCGCTGGCTCACTTATGTCGATCACGCCAGGTCCTGCCGCGCTGGCGTTTGGCTCGGTCGTGGTATTGACAATGCTAGCCGCCATGACGTTTGACCCCCGCTTAATATGGGATGCTCCTACCAAGGCAGCGTCCACATCAAATAATAGCCACTCTGGGAGCCATTAATGGGTAACGACACCCCCATAGCTAACAAGCAAGAGCCTGACATGAACAAAGCCAGGTCTTCGCCGCAATCACGCATCTCCCCTATCTGGATTGTGCCTTTTGTGGCTATCATTATTGGGCTATGGCTGGTGTACGATAATTACACCAGCCGCGGCACACTTATCACATTAACCATGAACAACGCCGAAGGTATCGAAGCGGGAAATACCTCCATCCGCAGCCGCAACGTTGAAATTGGCCTCGTGCAAAATGTCCAGCTCTCTGAAGACCTAAGCAGTGCTGTGATTACAGCACGCATTCAGCCTCAGGCTGAAGCCTTGTTGCGTGAAGATAGCCGCTTTTGGGTGGTAAAGCCTCGTATCGGGCGTGAAGGGATTAGCGGCCTGAGTACTGTCCTCTCTGGCGCTTATATACAGCTTGAGCCCGGAAGCTCTGAAGAACAGCGGCGTAACTTTCCGGTAAGCGACGTCCCCCCTGTCGCCACGGCCGGAATGGCCGGCATCAATATCAATCTCATTAGTCAACTCGGCAATTCGTTGCGTGTCGGCGACCCGGTTTCCTACCAGGGCTATACGGTGGGCCGCGTTGAAGAAGCAAGTTTCGACCCCGAATCACGCACCATGCATCACCAGGTATTTATCGAAGAGCCCTATGCACTGCTGGTGACCGACAGCACCCGCTTCTGGTCCTCGAGCGGCATTGACCTACGCCTTGATTCAAATGGCTTTCGGGTTAACGTTGAATCACTTGAAACCCTGTTAGGAGGAGGTGTCACGTTTGGGGTGCCCGAAGACTTACCAATGGGACGCCCTGTAGAAGCGGGCGCCCGCTTTAATCTGTACGGGGATGAGGATGATGCTCGCGAGGGTACCTTCAATCAGTACCTGGAATACGTTCTGTTAGTGGATGACACCGTTCGCGGCCTTTCACGCGGTGCGCCCGTCGAGTTTCGAGGTGTTCGTATAGGCACCGTGGCCGCTGTCCCCTGGAACTTTACATCACCACAGCCAAGCTCACGCGCAAGCTTCGCCATCCCCGTACTCATTCGCCTTGAGCCCCAGCGGCTTGGCATCGAGAATTCGGATATTGATTTGGAAGAGTGGGAAGAGCGCTTTAACCGCATGTTTACACTTGGCCTTCGTGCGTCGCTTAAAAACGGTAACCTGCTAACCGGCGCTTTATTTGTGGATCTGAACTTTCAGCGAGACACCGACGAGGACTACATTGCGTCGACTTTCTCTGGCCGCACGGTTTTCCCCACGGTGTCGGGTGGTTTTTCCCAAATCCAATCCCAAATTACCGATCTACTCGACAAGCTGAACGCGCTTGAAGTGGAGCCCTTACTGGCGGGCATGGACAGTAGTTTACAAGCCTCTGAAAGCATGCTTAATGAGGTCCGCGGTGTCAGCGAGTCGCTCAACCAGCTGCTAAGCGACCCTGAAACTCGTGCAGTAGGCGGCAACCTCAATGCTACGCTTAACGAGCTTCAAAGCACCCTCCAGGGCGTGTCGCCTTCCTCACCGGCTTACCAGGACCTGACGTCGGCCATCGAGCGCCTGGATCGATTAATGCGCGATCTTCAACCACTAACCCGCACACTGAACGATAATCCGCGGGCGCTGCTGTTTGATAATCTGGATACTCAAGATCCTATACCGCGTGCACCGCGCTAAACAGGGGAATATTATGCGTATACTCGTTTTAAAATCCTTATTACTAATGTCCCTATCGCTCATGCTGGCTGCTTGCGCAAGCAGTGTGACGCCCCCGGCGCGTTATATGCTACCCAGTAACGGGCTGGCCAATATACCAAGTAGCCCCCAAGGCACGCTACAGCTGCGCTCGCCACGCCTTGCTCACTATCTCGATGTCGATGGCATCGTCATGCAACTGGATGACATTACGCTTAACCAGGCGCGAGAGCATCAATGGGCCGAAAGCATTGACCGACAGCTTGCACGCAGCTTACGGACACAATTGTCGCAAGAGCTACCGCTTATTCGCGTAGTCCGTGATGACAGCAGCCAACCTGAAGCGCTCACCCTGCGGCTTGATGTTGATCAATTTCAAGGCCGCTACGATGGTTTAGCGGTGGTGGCCGGGCAGTGGCAGCTACGCAGCCCAAGTGATGAATTGTTGGCCATGAAGAGTTTTTCTGCGCAAACAATACTGGATGAGGACGGCTACCCCGCCCTGGTACGTGCCCTAAGCGCTAGCTGGGAGGATGTTGCGAGACAAATTGCCGATCAAATACGTCAGGGTAGCTATTTCCATTAGCCGGTTTAAGCGGGATGAAATAACCAAAGCGCTTGAGAGCCCGCCAACCAATCACCACAAGTATGCCCGTCTGAGGTAATCTTCATGTTACACTGACGGGTATATTTTGAGTGTTGCGATAGCGTAACACCCACAGTCAAATGCCCGTCTCTTCCATACTGACCACTTTTTTTCGTTATGGTCATACGTGGCTAATCAACGATCATCGCGGCTTGGCAAGCTTTGCTGTCGCGAGGATAACCATTCTCGTCTTTTGAAAAATTACGCCTAGCAACAACGCTTTTAAGCAGCTGTTGCCTTGTTAGGTGGCTGCGGAGAACGCATGAGCTTTTCTGAACTTGGTCTGCAAGAAGATTTATTACACGCCGTTACGGCGCAAGGCTACACCCAGCCTACTCCGATCCAATTAAAGGCTATTCCTGTCGTATTAGAAGGTCGCGACTTGCTCGCAAGCGCCCAAACGGGCACGGGTAAAACGGCCGGCTTTACCCTACCCATGCTACAGCGTCTTTCCGGTGGAAAACGGCCAGGCAAACGTCAGGTGCGTGCGCTGGTATTGACGCCTACTCGGGAGCTTGCTGCACAGGTAGGTGAAAGTGTATCCACCTATGGGAAGCATCTCTCTTTACGCTCGCACACTATTTTTGGTGGTGTAGGCCAACAGCCCCAGGTCGATGCACTTAAAGCAGGTCTGGACGTACTGATTGCCACCCCCGGCCGCCTGCTGGACCTTCAGCAGCAGGGCCACGTTGACCTTTCAGCCATCGAAATTCTAGTGCTTGATGAAGCCGACCGCATGTTGGATATGGGCTTTATTCACGATATTAAACGTGTACTACGCCTAGTGCCCAAACAGCGCCAAAACCTGCTATTTTCCGCCACGTTTTCAAATGAAATTCAGACGCTGGCGCAGCAGTTGCTCAATAACCCCGCCCTTATTGAAGTGGCTCCACGCAACACAACCGCCGAGAAAATTCTCCAAGCGGTTTATCGCGTAGACCGCGAAAAAAAGCGTGAGCTGTTGGCGCATTTGATTCAGCGCCACGGCTGGTTCCAGGTGCTGGTTTTCACCCGTACCAAACATGGCGCCAACCGGCTTGCCGAACAGCTTTCAAAACAGAATATTCCTGCCATGGCTATTCATGGCAACAAAAGTCAGGGCGCTCGTACCCGTGCGCTGGGGGCTTTTAAAAGTGGTGACTTGCAAGTATTAGTCGCGACGGATATCGCCGCACGTGGGCTGGATATTAGCGAGCTTCCCCACGTGGTTAACTTCGACCTGCCCAATGTGGCGGAAGACTATGTACACCGCATTGGCCGGACAGGCCGAGCGGGTAGCAATGGTGAAGCAGTATCACTGGTGTGTGTGGACGAGCACGGTTTGCTGGGCAATATCGAGCGGCTGATCAAGCAAAACCTACCCAAACATATAGAGCCCGGGTTTGAGCCAGATCCCACGATCAAACCAGAGCCCATTGAGAATGGTCGTCGCCAGCGCCAACCTCAAGCACGACGCAAACCAACTAGCGATAATGGAAATGCCAGCGGCGAGCGCCGTCGGCGCGCACGCCGCTAGCCTGCTAACAAGGAATATGCGAAGGTTATGCCCTCGCATATTCCACTACGTTGGCTACTACATTATCAGGGAGCGATCATGTCATCTTCTCAACTTATTAATGAATATCGGCAGTGGCTCAGTTTTCAACGCCAAGAACAGCTTAGTCGTGAACACCAGGGAATCGTGCAACGCCTGGAAGATGCACGCGCCTCTTCAAAGCAGGTCATACAAGCCTACCGCAGCATGGCGGAGAAAGCCGCTAACGAAGGCGCTTGCTACCGGACGCTGTTCCTACGCGAGCGTGACGATAATGTAGCGCTACCTTGCGAAGGCTGGCTGTTTATTCGCCGTGTACTCAGCGAAGACAACAGCACCCGCGTGCGCGCCACGTTAATCGAAACCTTTACCCTTGAAGATGGCATTCTGGCACCAGGTGATAAACCTGCTCAGAAAGTGACACTTGAGATTTTCGATAAGCTGGATATCAATCAAGGTATGCGCACTAGTGTCCGTGTGGACTCCATTGAAACACCACAGGATTATCACTTCATTACGCTACTGGATGCAGTCCGCGGCGATTTACGCCCTTACCTCAAGTAGGCCGCACAATGTTGTCTCGACGTCCCGTTACCTTTATTTTACTGATGGTTGTGGTGGGGCTAAATTTACGCCCTGCCCTTTCCTCAGTGGCCCCCTTGCTGACGCGTCTTCAGGAAGCTGCCGGGCTCTCACCCGCGGCAGCGGGAGTACTGACAACACTCCCCGTGCTGTTTTTAGGCCTGGCTGCTCCTATTGCGCCGCTTTTAGCAAAACGGCTAGGCAGCGAGCGGGCGCTTAGTGCTGCGCTACTACTGTTGGCTGCAGGTTTGATTCTACGCGGTTTACCGTTGCCCGGCGTCCTGTTTATAGGCTCCGCAATGGCGGGCGCCGCCATAGGCATTAGCGGCACTCTACTGCCCGCACTGGTGAAACGCGAGCTACCCGAAAGTGCTGATCTTTTGACGGGCCTCTACACGATGGCGCTCTGCCTGGGAGGCGCGTTGGGAGCAGGATTTAGCGTGCCGCTGACAGTGTGGCTGGGCAGCTGGCAGGCAAGTTTGATGAGCTGGTCGTTACTGGCGCTATTTGCTCTGATTCTCTGGCAATGCCAAATGCCCTCGACTTCCTCTCATGGTATGCCTCAGCCGCCATCTTCGGGACTTCTTAAACTGTTACGCAAACCGCTCACGTGGCAAGTAATGCTGTTCATGGGCATTCAATCATCCATGGCTTATATCGTTTTTGGATGGCTGCCAACGCTGCTTGTCGATCGTGGCTATGATGAGGCCAGCGCGGGTTGGACAATGGCTATTTCGATCATGTGTCAACTCGTTTCAGCCTTGGGGGCACCCTGGCTTGCCCGCATGGGGTCAGACCAGCGCCCGGCGCTCTTGCTTGTACTGTTTAGTACGGCTCTAGGGCTTTGGCTGCTACTTATAGCGCCCTTAGCCTGGAAATGGCCTGGCGCCATCTTGTTAGGCCTTGGCCAAGGCGGCAGTTTTAGCCTGGCCCTCAGCCTGCTGGTATTAAGAACAGCGACATCACGCCTTGCAGGACAACTTTCCGGCCTGGTACAAGGCGGAGGATATACCATTGCCGCTATTGGGCCTTTTAGTGTCGGCTTGCTGCTCCAATCCGGCGTTCATGCAGACCAGGTTGCCTGGCTTTTGATCTCGTTGGTAGGTGTTTGCTGTGGATTCGCCCTGTTGGCTGGCCGCACGCGCCAGCTGGACGATCAAAGCGGCACGCTTTTGGTTCACCGCTACTAACCTGCACTGGAATCAAACAGGAGTTTTTAGTGCTTGGCCTTCAAATATTTACGCCAGGAAATCCGTGATGAGTAGCTTCTCACCTTTAACCGCAACGACTCCCACCCACGAACGCATTTTGGTTATTTATACGGGTGGCACCATCGGCATGCAGCAAGGTGCCAATGGGCTGACTCCCGGCGCGAACTTTACCCAACGCATGGCGACCGCGCTTGGCCAGCTCCCCATTGCCCAACAGCAATCGCTTCCTGCTTATGATGTTATTAGTTATACCACGCTGATTGATTCCAGCGCGGCGACCCCACTTCAGTGGCAGCAGTTAGCCAGCGACATCGCTACCCGGTTAACGGATTACCGGGGGTTTGTCGTGATTCATGGTACCGATACGCTCAGCTGGACGGCCGCTAGCCTTGCCTATCAATTGCAAGGCCTAGAGCGCCCCGTCGTTGTAACCGGCGCAATGCGCCCCCTGGAAGCACCCAACAGCGACGCCCTTGATAATATTCATGGCGCGCTGCGGTTTGCGGCAAACGCCGAGCTTCAGGAAGTCGCTATTTATTTTGCAAACCGGTTATTGCGTGGCGTACGAGCTATAAAGCTGCACAGTGACGCATTAACAGCCTTCACCTCTCCAGGTTATCCGCTACTTGGTGAGCGAGTAGGCAATGACTTTGTTTACTACCCAAGCCGTGGGCTTGCCTCTCAACAGCGTGGCGCGCCACGCTTTGAACTCCCCAGCTACCAAGGGTTGGATAAAGGCGAAGTGGTTCGTATCGCGCTCTGGCCCGGTTTGGCCGCTTGGCAACTGGAAGCCTGGCTTGGAGATTCACGCGTTAAAGGCGCTGTTATCCAGTTGTGGGGAGCGGGCAATCTGCCTAACGATCCAGCCCTATTGAATGTACTGGCTAGCGCGGCCGGTGAGGGGAAATTGCTAGCGGCGATAAGCCTTTGCCCTGAAGGCAGCATTCATATGGGAGCGTACGCTGCGGGCGAGGGGTTAACAGATGCAGGCGTGCTCTCAGGCGATGCCATGACACCAGAAGCCACCTTTACCAAACTGGTCCATCTTTTGGCTCAACCGCTTGATGTAGAGACACAGCGGCAACGCTTCCTCGCTTCATTAGTCGGCGAACGCTAATAAGCGTGGTGATATCCGTAATTTACGCTATGTTTAATCAATGCTAACCAGTTGACGGAGCCCGTAATTATGGAAAAACCGGTACATCTTTTTAGTGATCTTTTCGAACAACTGGGCCTGCCATCAGACGCTGAGTCGATTGAAGTTTTCATCAAGCGCCATCGCCCTTTACCCAAAGAGATGGTGCTTTCCGATGCGCCCTGTTGGAATGAAGGCCAAGCGGAATTTCTTCGTGAAGCCATTGAAGACGACGCTGACTGGGCCGAGCTAGTCGACGAGTTGGATGTCGCCATGCACCAAGGGAGTTAACGCGCTGGCGCCGCTTTCGAGCGGCGCTTGACCCAAGCACCGACAAGCAATAGTACCGTAAGAGCAACAAGCGGTAGCAGCACCTCAAACTGAAGTGCATTTTCTTCCTCTATCGCTTCAAGCGCCCCATAAATAGCGCTACTGTATACGCCCCACTTAATCGATAGGCC
>NZ_JBQSXL010000043.1:0-22274 GCF_052378165.1 Halomonas sp. AOP30-A1-24 | reverse complement strand
TATCGGCAACATAAAGGCACACGTAGTGGCGAGAGCAACCGCCACCATTAATCCGAGCGGATTGCCGGTCGTGATGGCTGCAGCCATGCCTGCGGTAATGGGCAGTGCCATATTTGCCGTTGCGGTATTGGAAATGATTTCTGTCAAAAACAGCATTAACAGCACCATAATTAGCAGTAGCCAGAAGTAATTGACGCCATCCAGTAACTGCAGTTGCTCGCTGATCCAACCGGTCAAATCGCTGGCGATGAACGCAGCAGCGAGCGTCATACCCTCGCCCCAAAGTATAAACAAGCCCCACGGCAAGCCCTTCATATCGTCCCAAACCAGCAGGGCGCGTTTTTCGTTGTGGGCAGGAATGACAAACAACGCAATGGCGGCGGTTACCGCAATAATCGTATCGTTAATGGGCAGATCAAAAAACGGTGCCAGCCAGCCGCGTAACGCCCAGGCCAGTGCCGTTGCCACAAATACGCCCAAAACACGCTTCTCTTCCTGGCTCATAGGGCCAAGAGCCGCAAGTTCTTGGGCCACAAAATCAATCTCAAGCGGCGTATTGGGTATTTTTGTGTATATCCGCGTGAGATAGACGTACAAAATCGCCAGTAAGATCAGCGTGAGTGGCAGCGCGAAAATCATCCACTGCAAGAAGCTGATTTCTACCCCTTCAAAAAACTGCGGGATCATGGCCACTACGATGGCATTGGGCACTGAGCCGATAATGGTTGCCAGCCCGCCAATCGAGGCTGAATAAGCAACGGTTAGCAGCAAAATACGTGCAAAGCTATCGCGATGATGGCGTTCAAACTGGTCGCGTTCGTCTAATTCGTTGGTTAGCGCGACGGCAATAGGCAGCATCATAAGCGCTGTGGCGGCGTTGGATATCCACATGGATAAAAACGCCGAGGCAATCAAAACGCCTAATACGATGCTGCGCAGGCTGTTGCCAATGCGGTTGACGATAGACAGGGCGATGCGTCGGTGCAGATTCCAGCGCTCAATGGCAATGGCCAGAATAAACCCACCCATGTACATGTAAATAACCGGGTTGGCGTAGCCCACAACGGCTTCGTCCAACACCATCACACCGCTAAGTGGCAGTACCAACATGGGTAGAAAAGAAGGGGTATCCGGATTAACTGGTTGAGGGGCACCTAGGTCCAGCCCTGACCTTAATCTCTCCAGAAGGTTGATAGATCGACGCCGAGGTTCTTTTCTTGCTCGGGCAGGCCCATGCTGTAGGCTATGGTTGCCCTGCCCAAGAACGGGGAATCCTTGGTCTGCGGCGACTTCTTCTTGTGCTTTGTGGTGTAGAGCATCCGGGCTCGCATCACCTCGAAAGAATAGCCTCGGCCATCGCGGTTCTTGTCCTTTGCCAGCCGGTTGATCGACTCGGTGAAGGCGTTGGTGATCGGGATGTCAGTCTCGAAGTAGGTCAGCATCTCCTCACGCCAGCCACTGACGGCGCTGACGAGATCCTTCCAGACCTCCTTCTGCCCCTGTGGGATGTCGTCAATCCAGGCAGCCAGCGCTTTCTCAGCATCACGCCGGGTGGGGCAGTCCCAGATGTGGAAGAATCGCTCCTTGTGCTCATAGGCTGCTAAAAGCTGGGGGAAGGCCCCTGTCCAGGTCTCCATGATAAGGCGTTCGCGGTCAGAGACATCGTGAGCCCGCTTCAGCAGGATCTTCCGGTCACCCTTGAGAGTTCGGCGCTGGTTGGCCGTCAGCTCCTTCCTGAGGCCCTTGCGGATCTTCTCCAGGGCTTCGTTGGCCATGCGCACGACGTGGAACTTATCGACCACGATACGGGCCTGTGGCAACACAGCCTGGACGGCGCGGCGGTAAGGCTTCCACATGTCCATGCTGACGATCTCGACCTGGTTGCGCTCGGCCATGCTCATGAGCCGCTTCGTCACCGCTTCCTGCTGACGACCGGGTAGCAGGTCCAACAGGGTGCGCTCCTCCAGGTTGGTCAGGATGCAGCGGTATCGGCGGTTTAGGTACAGCTCGTCGATACCCAAACAGCGGGGCGTCTCGAAGCGATGCCAGCGGCCTAGAAACTCGGCCTTCTTCTTGAAGATCTTGCGAACGGTCTTCTCGTCAAGGCCCGTGCTATCTGCCACGTAGGCGTAAGGGTGGTTGAAAGCCTCCTTCTCGACATGGCTGTAAAGCCTCCGCGTCATACGGTGAGTATCCTCCATCTCGGGAAGTGTCGGGCGGAATGTCTTCCCACAGGCACGGCAGGTATAGCGGCGACGCACTATCCAGAGAGTGACACGCTTTCCGTGGATGGGTAGGTCACGGTAAGCAACGTCACGCTTGCCGAAGCGAACAAACTCACCTTCTACGCCACATTCCTCACAGGCTATAGGGATAGGGGCCTCTATCCGGAAGTGAAGGTCGTGTTCGTCCTCTGCCTTGTCCTGGATGTGGTACTCCGGAAGGTGGAGGATATTGTCATGAAGAGAAATCATTCAATTCTTATAGGTACCTGGAGATAACTATTCTGTTTTTGCTTTCTGCCAATGTAAAACCACTGACCGGGCCCTCGGTAGATCTCTACAGTACGTCAGCATCCCGGCGGTCTTGCGAATACCGGCCCGGCGCAACTTGACGATGATTCTTGTCGGTAATCCCACCAGGATCAGCGCGACACCCTCGCGATGCATTTCGTCGATCAGGGAGCGGAGCGCTACGATGGCAGTCCCGTCCATGCTTGGCACATCGTGCATGTCGATGATAACGATCTGTACCTTGGGATCCACCAGATGCAACGAGGTGAGCGCCTTCTCGGCCACCCCGAAGAACAATGGTCCATTGATTTCGTAAACGACCACTTCTGGAGGCAGCCCGTTGATAGCAGGGTGATTCTCGATCTCGATGCGATCGGTTGTTGTCAGCAAGGTCATGCGCCGAATAAAAAGTGCCGCAGCCAATCCCATGCCGACAGCAACGGCCAGAACCATGTCAAATAGAACAGTCAGGCCGAAGCAGATGACAAGAATGGCCACATCTCCAAGAGGCGCGGACCTAATGGTATGCAGGAAATGACGCGCTTCGCTCATGTTCCAGGCAATGATGAATAGTAGCGCCGCGAGGGCAGCCATGGGCACGAGACCCAGCAATCCAGCGAGTGCGATGACCGCCAGCAGCACTACTACAGAATGCACCACTGCAGCGATGGGTGAACGAGCACCGCTTCGGATGTTGGTCGCTGTTCGGGCAATTGCCGCCGTCGCCGTGATGCCGCCAAAAAGTGGCGCGATGATGTTGCCGAGCCCTTGGCCAATCAGCTCGGCGTTGGGGTCATGCTTGGTCTTTGTCAGGCCATCTGACACCACTGCGCAGAGCAGTGATTCGATGGCCCCCAGCATGGCAATGGCAAAGGCGGGACCTAGCAGAGAGCGAATCAGCTCGAAACTCAGTTCAAGGGGGGCCCCATTGGGTCCCGATAATAACCATGGAGCCATGAAGGAAGGCGCTACAGGAGGGATTCCAGTACCCATTTCGTCATTAGCCTCCCAGCTAAAACGAGAGGCAATCGTCTCAACGGCAGGCGTACCGGCGCTCCCAAACCACTGATTGGCACCGTAAGCCGCAATAGCCCCAACGACCAGTCCGACAAGGGGGGCCGGGATGGGCATGTGCAATCGAGGCCAGAGCAACATGACAACGAGAGCAAATGTCCCAATCCCCAACTCGATAGGATTCAGAGTGGGTAGAGAGGTGACGATCCGCCCCAGGTTTTCGACAAAATGTTCGCCGAGTTGCCCGACGCTCAGCCCCAGAAAATCGGGGATCTGTAGTACTGCGATGACAACCGCAATCCCTGCTGTGAAACCTAGAACCACGGGGTAGGGAACGTACTCGATCAGGCGCCCCATTCGGGTAACCCCCAAAGTCACCAGAATGATGCCTGCCATCATGGAGGCTATCAGCAAGCCGCCCAGACCGTACTGCTGGACAATGGGGAAAAGAATAACGACGAAAGCGGCTGTCGGGCCTGAGACATTGAAACGAGCACCGCCGGTTAACGCGATGATAGCCCCGGCCACAATGGCTGTGTAGAGACCGTGCTGAGGGGAAACGCCTGTAGCGATTGCCAATGCCATCGACAGTGGCACGGCCACGGTACCGATCGTGAGGCCAGCCATCACGTCTTTGCGCAAATCCGAGAGACCGTAACCCTCTCGCCATGCGGCGCGAAGACCAGTGGAGATGCTGGGCAGGCTAACTGAAAACCGTTGGCTCGACATACGATGGCCCTTGCTGCAATGCACCCTCGCCATGGTAGCGTCGACCGGAGCATTTGGCGTAGGGAGTAGAAAACATGTTAATGATATTAACATGCTGTTATAATATGGCGCAACCGAAGGTCGCCATGTTGTATGGCACGAGCAGCGCTCAAGCATTGCGATGTGAGAGCAATGACATTAACATTAAATGTTAATGTCATCAGGAAAATATCAATGGAAAAGAAAACTGCTCGCCTCACTCTGCTCATAGACCCTCAGAAGAAACAAGCTTTTGAACAGCTATGCGCTTTGCAGGATCTGACTCCTTCGCAAGTCGTACGGCAGCTGATACGTGATTATCTACATAAGCACGGGGTGGAGTACGAAACACAGATGACCAAAGATGGAAGAAACAACCCAGGCTGATACCAGAGCTATCTGATGCATGGCTCCGTGGTGCCACCCTCGTCAACGACTGGCGGTATATGCCATGGCGCCGGCATTTGGTAACGCATCAATAGCGATCCTTACGAAAACCAGGCGCTCATCAACCATTAAACCCCGCAAGGTAAAATTTTATATCAGACTAGCAAATTTCCTATCGGCCTCATGTGCCTTAATATTCTCTAATGGACCCGCTATGCATAACCTATGGATTCCCTTCGTCGCCATTCTCACCGTTGCCGGCCTGATCTTCGGTGGCCAGGCCTATTCCGAGGCCCAGCGTGATGCTCACATCGCCGCGACGATTGCCGAGCGCCTCGACAGGCATGCACCGGCCGAGATTTCCCACCTGGCGCGGGTCAACAAGGGCTATGGGGTGTGCGGCGACTATGAGCTTTCAATCGCCGAGTCCGGTCGCTTCTACTACAACAGCGCAACCAAGCGCCTGGCGTTGGGCACCGATGCCCCGCAGTATCGCGACAACTGCGCGGGCGTCTCTGACTGACCCTTACTGACCGACAATAGAACACCTCAATACCGCAGCGGTCCTACTAGCTCAAGCACATCATTTTCTTTTTTATTTCGCCACTAACCACTAACTATGAGGCATAGCCTACTATCAACCAGAAAATCCGGTGAGACGGTGAGTAGGAACCGTCAGGTCATAGTCAGATATCAACCAGATATTCCGGATACCCAAAAGAAGTAACAGGGATAGGAACCGGCTCTGTCACCCACCAGGCGCCCATCCATACGGTTAATGCCAGCACCGTGCGGGGGGCTGGATCAATCAGCGTGTCTGGCATCAGTACCTGTATCAGTACAAAAAGAAGTGGTCCCGCTAACAGTGGTACCCAGTGGCGCCAATTTGACAATGACATTCCCATACTCGTCTCCTGACGCTATTGCATGAATTTATTGATAATTTGCTAACAATAAGAAGCGGGCATGCTACCACTTTCGTTTATACGCCGTTGGTTGTAGATTTTAGACTTTGGTATAAGAGTGGGGTGCCTGTCAGCGCTGCTTTCACTCAGCGTGGTAATCAATAGCAAATTGAGAGGGTGCAAGGATTGGGGCGTTATTTGTCGGGAAGCATAAAAAGTAACATGTCGTATTGTCAGAGTTATTGGCGTTTAACTTTTTATTTGGCTCTTATTGTGCATGAAGATTAACTATTTTTAAGTATAAGCAGCGCATAATGCCGGTGCCTACATTGGCTATTGGCAACCAGCTTTTAGAGGTTAAGGGCTTTTAAAGTTTTCCTATCTCAGGTTAATGTATTTGACACATTTAAGGTTCAAGGTAGGTAGCACCACACGGAAACGTGGTTAGGAAGAACAAGCAAGGAGTGCTTGTGGTCGCCAGGGATGCACGAACAGGACGTTCGCGAGGAAAGATTACGGAGGAACCGATAAAGCCCCAGGCTGTGATGCCTGGGGCTTTCTTATTGCAACGTGCTAATAAAACGTACTAATGAAAATGAACAGCGCGGTTATTTGTCCTCGTTGTTCTCAGGTTTTGCATGCCCCTGGTGGCTAAGTGCGCTTGCTTGGTCAAGGCGCGGATGGTTATCCAAAAATTCACGCTCAAGGTTGGGCAGTTTGTCCAGCGTTTGTAGGGTATGCGTGAGCGCATGGATAGCGGCCAGCACGTCCTGGGTGTTTCCGGTTTCCGAAATGGTGTGCATATTGCGGATCGGAAAACCGATGGAGGTCGCGGCGCTGTCGATAGAGGCCAGCACGCCTGCCATGCCGTCGGTGCCTGTATCGACGCCCACCATATCGCGCTGCATCGGAATATCCTGCTCTTTGGCGGCGCTGGCGATGATGCGGTTTAACTGCTCACTGGCAATCGAACCTACCGACATGGTAAAGCCTTTGCCCATTTCCAGCGGCTGCATGCGTTTATCGCCGATACCCGGCGCGGCTACGTAGTCGTGGTTAACGTCCACGCCAATCAGCGCATCGGGTTTTAGTTCACCGGCCATTACCCGGCTACCAAAACGGCCAATCTCTTCGTAGCTTGCAATCGCAAACATAATGCGCACGTTGTCAGTGCCGCCTGCCTCGGCGATTAACCGCGCTACTTCAGCCGTTACAAAACAGCCCAGGCCGTTGTCCAGGTAGGCGCCGTAGAAGGTGTCGGGGCTGAAGCCGGGGCGGATAGGGCGATCAAAAATAACCGAGTCACCCGGGCGCACGCCTAAATTAAGTACTTGCTGCTTTTTGTTCTCGCCGTGAATTTGCAGGTCCAGGTAGATCTGCTCTTTCTTAATGCCTTTGTCACCGGTGCGCGCCGCCGGGTCGGAAAAGTGAATGGCGCCGAGTGCTTCAACGGTGCCACCCTCAATCGAGCGATAGCTGCCCGGTTTTTCGGGGTCTTCGCTGAACAGCTTCACTTCATGGCCGATCAGCACGGAAGGTAAAAATGAGTCGGTGTTGATCCAGATTTTACCGTCTTCGCCGATAGAGCGGACCTGCATACGGATCTTGTCCGCATGGCCGATAATCATGACCTTGAACATATCATCGCGGTTAGGGTGGGTATCCAGCACCACGCCTGCGTTGCCCTTGAACTGGTGAAGGTGCCAGCTTTTGGGGGCAAATGTCTCGAAGTAGGGCTTTAAGACGCCGTAGGTCATGGCCCCTTCAAGGCCAACCGGGCTAGGCGCGGCCAGGATGTCGCGCATCAGCTTGAACTGCGCTTCGGGCATCGGCTGTGTCCAGGGCTTGGCGTTATCGCTCATTAAAACTCTCCATGGGGTTATCTGTGTGACTAGTCTGCCAGATTCATCAGGCTCTTCCACCATTAGACGATGTGGGCCGCGCCGTGTACACGTAATATGCAGGCTAATTAACTAGAAACAACGGTTAAGTCAAAACAGCGACAGGAGAGAGCATGAGTGCGGCATCGCTACGCGTTCAGCGCTATAGAGTATTGTTGGCGGGCGTTTGCAGTCAGCTTTTGTGTGTTGGCATCGCCCGCTTTGCCTATACGCCATTGCTGCCGATCATGCAGCAGCACACCTGGATGGGCGACGCGGATGGTGGCTGGCTAGCGGCGCTTAATTACGCGGGCTATATGCTGGGCGCGGTGCTGGCCGCCTCGATTCGCAGTATTTACATCAAAGACACGCTGTATCGTATTGGCCTGGTGCTGGCGGTGCTGACAACCGTGGGCATGGCACTTACGGAGAACTTTTGGCTATGGGCGGCGCTGCGTTTTTTTGCGGGGCTTTCCAGCAGTGCGGCCATGCTTTTGGCGTCTGGGCTGATCCTTCACTGGTTGATGATCCATCACCAGCGGGGAGAGCTGGGGATTCATTTTGCGGGGCTGGGGTTAGGCATTGTACTGGCTGCTGTGACGGTAGAGTTAATGCTGGCGTTCTCGCTTGACTGGCAAAGCCAGTGGTGGATTTTTGGCGTATTGGGCGCTGTGCTGCTGATACCCGCTTGGCGCTGGCTGCCTCGCCCTGTAAAACCGGCTCCCGGTGCTCGCCAAGGTGAGTTGCCTGCCGCCAAGCCGCCTTCACGCACCTTTATGCGCTTAATGTTGCCCGCCTATTTTTGTGCCGGGTATGGCTATGTGATTAATGCCACATTTATTGTCACTATCGTGGAGCGCGAGCCGCTGCTTGCGGGCGCGGGTAACTGGACCTTTGCTGTGGTCGGTTTAGCGGCCGCACCTGCCGTTATGCTGTGGGATTTGGTGGCGCGGAGGCTTGGCTATTTGGGGGCGCTGGTGGTGGCCATGTCGATCCAGGCCGTGGGGATTGTATTGCCTGCTATCTCCTCAAACCTGGTGGTTGTGCTGCTCAGCGCGGTGCTATACGGCGGTACTTTTCTAGGCTGCGTGAGTTTGGTGCTGACCATGGCTGGTAGGCTTTACCCGGCAAGCCCTGCGCGCTTAATGGGCCAAATGACGCTGGCGTATGGCGCCGCGCAGATCTTTGCACCCGCCTTAACCGGCGTGCTGGCTGAGGCTTCGGGCCACTATACCGTGGGCCTTTGGCTGGCCGGTGGCTTTGTCATGTTGGGGGCGGTGCTATTGGTGTGGCTGCGATGCGTGGACCAAACTGCTCAGCGGCTGGATGCCGAGGCGAAAGCGCTGTCTGTAATGCGCTAATTGAAGCGCTAAATGATGAGCGAATGGGGCAGGCCAGGAAGAAGCCAGGGGCGTCAGGCGGTCGTTTTCAGAAAAGAGTTAACGAGTTTTGTGCTTTTGAGCCGAAATCCTCTAGGATAAACGCTTTTTTTACACCAGAAGGATAGTCATGGCGTCTTCCGAGCAACCTCGCATCCAGTGGCTGGGCCGCTGGGGGTTCGTGCTCGCCGCTACCGGTTCGGCGGTAGGGCTGGGCAACATCTGGAAATTCCCGTATATCACCGGCGAGTATGGCGGTGGCGCGTTTGTGCTTGTCTATCTGGCGTGCATTTTTGCGGTGGGCGTGCCGGTAATGATGAGCGAAATCGCTTTCGGGCGGCGCGGGCGCGGCAGCCCCATTGATGCGATTCGTCGAGTGGTTAACGAGTCCGGTCGCTCATCGGCGTGGTCGCTGCTTGGCTGGATGGCCATGCTGTGCGGCTTTTTGATTCTGTCGTTCTACGTGGTCGTGGCAGGTTGGTCGTTTTCTTATCTGTGGAAGATGTTAACCGGTGGCCTGGTGGGCACCAGCGTTGACGACATGGCCGCCGTTTTTGGGGAAAACAACGCCAACCCGCTCAGCCTAGGCTTCTGGAGTACGCTTGTTACGCTGGTGACCATGATTATTGTGGGCAAAGGCGTTCAGGAGGGGATCGAGAAAAACGTCAGTTGGATGATGCCAGGCCTGGTTATCATGCTGATACTGCTGATTGTGTACGGCGTGTTTTCCGGTGGCTTTGGTGATGCGGTACGCTTTTTGTTCTCCTTCAAGGCGGGGAGCCTCTCCAGTGAAGGGATGTTGGCCGCGCTTGGCCATGCGTTCTTTACCTTATCGCTTGCCTCGGGTGCCATTCTTACCTACGGAAGTTACCTGCCCAAAGGCGCCTCCATTGGGCGTACCACCATTAGCGTCGCCATTGCAGATACGGCCGTTGCCTTGATGGCGGGGCTGGCGATCTTCCCGGTAATTTTTGCCAATGGCATGGACCCAGGTGAAGGCCCTGGGCTTATCTTTATGAGCTTGCCGCTGGCGTTCCAGGCCATGCCGCTGGGTACGCTGTTTGGGATTCTGTTTTTCGCCATGCTCTCCATGGCCGCGCTGACATCGTCCATTTCGATGGTCGAGGCGACCGTTTCCTGGCTCTGCGACAACAAGGGATTCTCACGCCGCAGTGCTGCGTGGAGCACGGGGATTGTTCTTTGGTTGATTAGTACCGCTGCCATGCTCTCCTTTAACCTGGGCGCTGATTGGACGTTGGCAGGCAAGACCTTCTTTGACTGGCTGGACTACATCACTTCACGCTGGATGATGCCATTGGGTGGGTTAGGCACCGTCATACTGGCAGGCTTTGTCCTGAAGAGTGAAACGTTCCGCGACGAGCTAGGGCTCTCGCCTCTGCCCTATACGCTATGGCTTGCCATGGTGCGTTATGTCAGCCCGCTGGGTATTTTGGTTATTTTCGCTGATGCATTAGGGCTGTTTACCGTTACCTTTTCAGTTCATTGGCCGTGGTTGTTGGCTATCCTGCTGATCATGATGGCGTTGGGCGAGTGGTTGAGTCCTCGCCTGCGTCAGGCGTTAACGACACGCTAACGGATTCTCCCCAGCCAACGCTGCTGCTGAGCAATGAGTGACGGCTCATCCAGCGGCGTTTGGCAGGTGATTTGAGTCTCTTCCTGAGATCGTAGTTGAGATAGGAGTTGAGATCGTAATTGAGATAGCAGCGGTTACTTGCGTAAAGCAGATTGCTTGATAGCGCCAGGGTGAGTGCCTGCCTTCATCAACTCGTCCCAGCGTGTCGTGTAGCGGCCTGAGCGGTGCCCGCAGCGTAGCTGCCAAGCGGCATCGGCATCCGTCATACCAAAGCTGATGGTGCCTTGCCCCATGCGCTGATTGATATTATCCAGGGTGGCCATTAAGTAAGGGTATCGGTTCCGCGGCGGTTGATGTAGCAACGAGAGCTGGTGCTGCTCGGCATCAACCAGGTCCAATAGCATCACACCTGCCTTCATAAACCGGTAGCCTGGCCGGTAAACCTGTTCAACCCCTTGGTGAACGGCCTCAAGAATTGTGCGCGTATCGTCGCTGGGTGAGAGCAGGGGCACCATGGCGTGGGGAGAATACTGGGGTTGGTCTCGGCGGTGGCGGTTGGTGTTTAGAAAAATCATCACGGCTCGCGTGAGGCTGCGCTGCTGACGGAGTTTTTCGGCGCTGCGCTGGGCATGTTGGCGTAACGCGTTATGTACTTCTGTTTTACTACCGGTTGATTGGCCGAATGAGCGCGACGTCATAATGCGGTGGCGCGGTTGATCCAGCGTATTCATCTGCAGGCAGGGTGTACCGCGCAGCTCCAGCGCCGTGCGGGCCAGCACTACCGAAAAATGTTTGCGCAGTAGCCGAAGGTCAGCCTCACGCAAGTCCCAAGCGGTATTAATATTACTGATCGCTAACCGCTCAGCAATCCGGCGCCCAACGCCCCATACGCTGCCCACCGGCGTTTGTTTAAGCAGGGCGGTCGTTGCCGCATCTTTTCCCGTTAGCAGGCACACGCCTTGATAGTGAGTCGCCTGCTTGGCCAAGTGGTTGGCAAGCTTCGCCAGCGTATGCGTAGGGGCCAGCCCGACGCATACCGGCAGGCCTAAATGACGCCGAATCCGCCGACGCAGCCATTCGCCCAGGGTTTGGCACTGCTGGTTGCTGAACGCCTCCAGGTAAATAAACATTTCATCAATGGAGTACGGTGACACGGCTGGGCAGGTATCACGCAGTAGCTGGCACAGCCTGGCCGACATATCGCCATACAGCTCATAGTTGGATGACTTGAGGTAAATGTCACCACGCTTACGCAGGCTTTCGAGCTTAAACGATGGCATGCCCATGGGGATGTCCATGGCTTTCATCTCGGCAGAGCGGGCGATGATACAGCCGTCGTTGTTCGACATAACGCCCACCGGCTTGCCTTCCAGCGCAGGATCAAACACACGCTCACAACTGACGTAAAAGTTGTTGGCATCGACCAGGCCGATCATCGGACATACTCATGAATGACGGCACGCACTACTCCCCATAGCTGGCACTCGGTGCCTTCCAAGGGAAGCGGCGGGTAGTGAGGATGCGCAGAGCAGAGATGCGGCGTATTTTGGTAGAGGGCGTAGCGCTTAATCAGCACTTCCTCTTCAAACATGGCAACCAGGATATGCCCTAGCCGAGGCTTAATGCTGCGGTCAACGACCAGCAGGTCGCCATCAAAAATCCCCCAACCTTCCATGCTGTCACCAGCGGCGGAAAGGTAGAACGTCTGGGTAGGGTTTTTAATTAACCGCGTGTTGAGATCGAGCGTACGCGGTTCGTAATCCTGCGCTGGTGATGGAAAGCCGCTAAAGCCCGCACGGCCTTGTAACGATGAAAAAGGCAACGGCTGAGAAGTTAACGGCAAGGTGGGCACGAGCGTCGATGGAGGCAACGACATCGTCGGCATCCTCACTGAATGTAATGTGTATGTATATACAGTATTTATTCGTGAGGTTTAAATTGCAAGCGTTGAGCGGCGATTAGGCAAGCCTAGCGCGCTAGCCACAACCCCACGACGATGGCACTAACAACAGCAATAAAAAAAACAAGGTTACGGGCGCGTGTATCGCGGCGTGGTTTCATGGCAGCACCATTAGCAAGAGTTGGGTAAAAGCGACGGAAGAATTGCGCCTGGCATGGTAACGTTTGTTACTGATACCGTCATCCAGACATTGCCTGAACGCTGAATTCAGGAACATTAAAGGCGTCGCGTTATTTGCCAACGAGATGGCCGCTTCATCAGGAAAACAACCTATGTGTGAACCAACCCTCCAACCCGCGTCTCGACACTCCGCGCAGCCGCTGGTGCTTGCGCAAGGGCGCTTGGCCGCACTGGGCTGGGGCCGCGTGGATGCACCTGTCTGGCTGGCGCTACACGGCTGGCTGGATAACGCGGCAAGCTTTAGCCGCTTGGCACCGCTTTTGGCAGATGCGCTGGATATCCGCGTGCTAGCCATTGATTTTCGCGGCCATGGGCACTCCCAGCATGCCGCTTTCGGAAGTGACTATGCGTTGTGGGATTACTGCCACGACGTGCTTGATGCGCTGGACGCGCTGGGTATTGAACAGGCTTCTTTACTGGCCCACTCCATGGGCGCGGCGGTTGCCTGCCTACTGGCCGCTGCTATGCCGGAGCGTATTGCCCGGTTAACCTTGATTGACGGGCTGGGGGCACTGAATACGCCTGCGGAAGAAACTGCCAGCCAGTTGCGCAAAGGGCTTATTGCCCATCGTCGCCCGCTTTCCCGCCCACCACGCTATGCTGATATCGAAAGTGCGGTTGCCGCGCGGGTAGCCGGTGGCGTCACCACGCTGGATAGCGTAACGGCGATGCCGTTGGTTGAGCGTAATACGCAAGCAACTGCCGATGGCTATCTACAAATGCGTACGGATAGTCGACTGCTAAAACCCTCTCTGGTGCGCTTTACCCCTGAGCAGGTACTGGCTCTGTTAGCGTGTATTAAGGCGCCGGTACTACTGATTGAAGGCGAGCAGGGTATTTTAGGAAAGCGTGCCTGGGCCGAGCAGGCGCGCTTGGCGGTTAATGATCTGACCCGCCATGTGTTGCCTGGCGGGCATCATCTGCATTTGGAATCTAAAGCGGTTGCCGCTGTGGCGGAACTCGCCACCGCCCACTGGGAGGCAGCCGTGTAAAGCGGTTATACGGTCGGCTCAAGAGCAATAGGAATAGCCAATGAATCAACTGACGCACGCGGGTAGCGGGAAAAAAGTGGCTTTGGTGTTGGGCAGTGGCGGGGCGCGCGGTTATGCCCATATCGGTGTCATTGAAGCCCTGGAGGCACGAGGCTTTGAGATTATTTCAGTGGCGGGATACTCCATGGGCGCCCTGATTGGTGGCATCTACGCTTCTGGCAAACTGCCCGAGTATCGCGAGTGGGTCTGTAATCTCGATTATCTGGATGTGCTAAAGCTGGTGGATGTGACCTGGAGCCCAATGGGTGCCATGCGGGCCAATAAGGTGATGAGTAAGTTGGAAGCGTTGGTAGGCGATGTGCTCATTGAGGATTTGCCTATTCCGGTGACAACGGTGGCGACTGACCTAGTTCGCCAGCGCGAAGTGTGGTTTCAAAATGGCCCGTTACTGCGCGCTATTCGTGCCTCTATTGCCATTCCTGGTGTCATTACGCCGGTCAATGTTGGTGACCAGGTGCTGGTTGATGGCGGGCTGCTTAATCCGCTGCCTATCATGCCGGTTATTTCTGCCCACGAAGCAGACCTGGTAATTGCGATTAACGTAACGGCACATAGCCCGCAGCCGGTGTCGTTGGAAGAACTCCTGCCTCGTGAGCACGAGGAAAATGACAGCCGAACGGCGCAAGAGCGTGACCGTGATGAAAAAATTGGCGGCTGGATGAGCGACGTGCGCCAAGCCACCCTGCGTTTATGGGAGGGACTTGGCAGTAGCGAAGAGGACAGCAGCGTGGAAGCTGGCGCTGAAGAGAGCGTTGAGACGCGAGGCAAGCGCGAGTGGAGCAAGCTCGATATGATTTTAGAGTCGTTTGATATTACCCAAGCGGCCCTGGCAAAATACAAAATTGCCGGTTATCCGCCCGATATATTGATCGAGATTCCCAAGACAGTATGCAGTACGTATGAGTTTCATCGCGCCAAAGACTTGATCCGCCTGGGGCGGCACTTGGCCGATGAGGCGCTGGAGCGGCGCATGCCCAGCATTGCCTCGGATGCAACAGAATGAGGCAGCGAGCCACTGGAAAAGTGCAAGCAGAGCAGTGAAGAGAGCGGTTGAGCGGCGTTACGCCCCGCGCTTACGCAGCAATATATAGACTGCTCCGGTGCCGCCATCAATATCAAGGGCCGAGCAAAAGGCCAGCACCCCCGGCCATTCGCGTAACCAGGTATTGGTGTGACTCTTAAGCACCGGAAAATCTGAAGTGGTGCCCCACGCCTTGCCGTGAACCACCAGCACGCAGCGTAGCCCTTGGCTTGATGCATCGCGCAAGAAGCTTTCAAGCTCCGCGCGGGCTTCTTCAAGCGTGTAGCCGTGCAGGTCAAGCCCCGCCTGCCACTCGGTTTGGCCACGCTTTAACTGGCTGAAGGTACGCCAGGGTAAATCGGGCACGCTAAACTCAAGGTACTCAGACGGGCGCACGGCCTCGACCCGGCCATCCGATGTGCGGCCGCTGGCTTGTACTGTGCTGTTTTGAACCGCCGCATTACGCCGCGCCTGTTGGGCTTCATCATTGCGCTTGGGCTTGCCGGGGTCGGCTTGATTATGTGCAATACGGCGTACGCCTGCTGCTTGCAGCGCCTGGCGAAAAGCGCTGATATCGTCATCGTTGGGCAGGTGGCGTCGCGTCATATCAAGCTCAAAGTGTGAAAAGGAAGAAGAGTAAAACAAGAAAGCATATAAAGTGCCGACAGTATAGCGAGCTGAGCGGCGCTGTGAACCGGGCGGCGTCAAAGGTACAATCTTTACAGGTACAATCTTTTCTTTATCAATGAGTGTAGCCGCATGTGGCTGCATGGATGGTTTTCGTTTATCAGGAGTCGCTGTGACCACGCACCTCAATGCTGAGACCTCTCACTCAACCCTTTCGTTGCCGGATACGGCGTTGGTGAGCGATCTTTTTACACTACGCGACTATCTGCGCTGGGTATCCAGCGAGTTCTATCTGGCTGGGCTGCACTATGGCCACGGCACCGAGTCTGCCTGGGATGAAGCCGTTGCGCTCTGCCTGGGGGCACTTCATCTGCCCTGGAACGTCGACCCCGCCGTTTTGGAAGCACGGCTTTTGCCTGTTGAGCGCCAGCGTATTATCGCCCTGACCCGGAAGCGGGTAGCCAGCCGCCAGCCATTGCCGTACCTGCTGGGCGAGGCCTTTTTTGCAGGCCACCCCTTCAATGTTGATGAGCGAGTGCTGATTCCGCGTTCGCCGATTGCCGAGCTGATCGAAGACGGTTTTTCGGCCTGGTTCCCGGAAGAGCCGCCGGAGAGCGTGCTGGATTTATGCACCGGCTCTGGTTGTATCGGCATTGCAACCGGCCTTTATTTGCCTACCTGCGAAGTGACGCTTGCCGATATTAGCCAGGATGCACTGGCCGTCGCCCGAGAAAACATTACCCGCCATGACGTGGGTGACCGGATACGGGCGGTCGCCTCGGATGTGTTTGACGGGCTGGAAGGCCAGCGCTTTGACCTGATTGTTTCCAACCCGCCCTACGTCGATGCGCGTGATTTGGCTACCATGCCCGTAGAGTTCCGCCATGAGCCCGCACTGGCACTGGGTGCCGGTAAAGATGGCTTGGATATTGTGCGGCGTATTTTGCGCGAGGCGCGCAGCCATTTGAGCGATACAGGTTGGCTGATTGTCGAAGTGGGCAATTCTGACCGCCATGTGGAGGCTGCGTTTCCCGACGTGCCTTTCCTGTGGCTTGACTTCGAGCGCGGCGGCCAAGGCGTATTTGCTTTGAGCGCCGATGAACTCGACGCCCATGCGGCGTCTTTTGCGTAAGGAATGAACGCCCATGTCTGGCAATAGTTTTGGCAAGCTGTTTACCGTTACCACCTTTGGAGAGAGCCATGGCATTGCGCTGGGCGCCATTGTAGATGGTTGCCCGCCGGGGCTTGCGCTGTGTGAAGAGGATTTACAGCGCGACCTGGACCGTCGTCGCCCAGGTAGCTCTCGCCACACCACGCAGCGCAAAGAGCCTGATCAGGTGAGGATTTTATCGGGCGTGTTTGAGGGCAAAACCACCGGCACCTCGATTGGCCTACTGATCGAGAATACCGACCAGCGCTCCAAGGACTACTCGAAAATCAAGGAGCAGTTCCGGCCCGCCCATGCGGACTACACGTACCACCATAAATATGGCCACCGTGACTATCGGGGCGGCGGCCGCTCAAGCGCCCGCGAAACGGCCATGCGGGTAGCCGCGGGTGCTATCGCCAAGAAGTACCTGGCCGCCCAAGGCGTACAAATTCGTGGCTATATGAGCCAGCTGGGCCCCATCAAGATTGAGTTTAAGCAGTGGGAGGCCGTCGAGCAGAATGCGTTTTTCTGCCCCGATCCCGCCAAAGTAGCCGAGCTTGAAGCGTATATGGATCAGCTGCGCCGTGACCAGGATTCCGTCGGTGCCGAGATTACCGTGGTCGCTGAGGGCGTTCCGGTCGGGCTGGGTGAGCCGGTGTTTGATCGCCTGGATGCTGAGCTGGCGCACGGTTTGATGAGTATTAATGCGGTAAAAGGTATTGAGATTGGTGCGGGTTTTGAATCCGTTGCCCAGCGCGGTAGTGAACACCGCGACGAGATGACGCCGGAAGGCTTCTTGTCCAATCATGCCGGTGGCATATTGGGCGGTATTTCCAGTGGGCAACCGATTGTGGCCAGGCTGGCGCTTAAGCCGACCTCCAGCATTACGACGCCTGGGCGTTCCATTGATGTTAACGGCCAGCCGGTCGAGGTGATTACCAAAGGTCGCCACGACCCTTGCGTGGGGATTCGCGCCACGCCGATTGCCGAAGCCATGATGGCGATTACATTGCTTGACCACTGGCTGCGCCAGCGTGGGCAAAACGGTGAGGTTAGCGTTGATACACCCCGTTTAGCGCAGCGTTAAAGCGGCGTACGGCTTGGCGTAACGCTGCTACACTCAAGGAAGATGGCTGAGGAGTAACCCATGAAGATTAACGTTGAGTTTGATCTGACCCCGGATGAATTTCGTCAAGCATTGGGGCTTCCTGATGTAGAGGCATTCCAGCAAAGCCTGCTGGAAAATATTCAGCGGCAAATGGAGTCGGGTGCAGAAGGGTATGACCCCATGAGTTTGATGCGCCCCTTTTTGCAGCAGCCCATGATGCAGCAGGGGCTTTCTCAAGGGTTGGCCAACTTTGGAACTTACCAACAGATGATGTTGGATATGTTGCGCCAGGCAGGCAATGCCAGCAGTACCGCCCCTGATGATCAAGCGGCGGACAATGATGCGTCGAGCAGCGAGAGAGCGCCTAATGCCAAAGCAACGGCGTCCTCGCGTTCGCGTGGTAAAGGAAAAACCGAGTAATGTGGCGAGGTGCGTAACGGCCAGTTAATGAGCGCCGTCATCCAGGGCTCTTGAAAACAAGGCTCTTGAAAACAGGGTTATTGCAAAGCACCCGGTCAAGGATTACTCTTTTTGCAGTGCAGCAAATCACGTTCGTAGGGGGGCGCGAAAGCGCCCACACTCTGAAACGGAAGAGGATTGGACACTATGCAAGACGATATGATGGACGCTTTTAACGCCCAGACCCGCCAAATGTTTGAGCCCATGCGCAAAATTAACTCGCTGATGCTCAACAACATGGAAAAAATGACCCAGTATCAACTGGAAGCCATGAAGCGCTATAGCCAAATGGGCACCGAGCGCATCCGCAGTGCCACCAGCATTCAGGATGCAGAAAGCCTGCGTGATTTCGGCACCCAGCAGGCTGAAATCATGAACGAGCTTTCCCAGCAAATGCAGGAAGACGCCCGTGCCATGGGTAAGATGAGCCTGCAGTTCAAAACGGAAATGGAAAAACTCTTCAGTGATGCCGGGCAGCAAATGACCGAGCAGGCGACTGCCGCCGCAAAAGGCCAACAGCCTGGTGCTTCTGGATCCGCCTCGAGCCAGTCTTCACGGAAAAAATAAGAAGTCGGCTAACTCACGGCGCCTCTAGGCGCCGTATTGTTATAAGGGGATTCAGTATGCAGGGGTGGAAACGACCATTGCACGACATGTTTCAGCAGGGAGTGTCTCAAGAAGACATTGAGGCATGGAATACGCAACTGAAAGAGGCCGCTGAGCAGTACCAGGGGCTTATGCAGGATCTGCTGGCACGCATGGCCCCAAGCGAGGCGGCCGACTCGGTCTATAGCGATATGCGCAAAAGCTTCGAGGCGGGTGCGCAGGCATTAATGAATAACCCAACCTTGCTGTGGCAAACCCAAGCGCGCCTGCTGCAAGATCAGTGGCTGCTATGGCAGCAAAGCATGCGTGCTTTGTCTGGTGAGCAGGTCACACCGCTGATTACTCCTTCCAAAGGTGACCGACGCTTTAAAGATGATGCCTGGACGCAAGACCCGCACTATGCGGCGATCATGCAGCAGTACCTGCTGTTTTCGCAGGTAGTAGAAGAACTGATCGAAAGCCTTGAAGGCATGGATGACCTCCAGAAACGAAATCTGGGGTTTTATGCCCGTCAGCTCGTCAATGCCATGTCGCCCACCAATTTCGTTTCTACTAACCCTGAGGTGATGCGGCGAACGCTGCAAACCCGTGGGCAAAATCTGGTAGAGGGGCTATCACGGCTGCGTGAAGACCTTGCCAACTCAGCGGAAGGCATCAATGTGTGTATGACCGAGCGCAATGCGTTTGGCATCGGGGAAAACATCGCGGTTACCCCTGGGGCTGTCGTGTATGAAAACGAGTTAATTCAACTGATTCAGTACACGCCCACCACTGAGAAGACCTTTAAAACGCCGCTGTTAATCGTGCCGCCCTGGATCAACAAGTATTACATCCTTGACCTGCGCCAGGATAATTCCATGGTCAAGTGGATGGTGGACCAGGGCCACACCGTATTTTTAATTTCATGGCGCAATCCTGGCCCTGAACAGCGTGACATTACCTGGGCCGATTACATGCAAATGGGGTCGATCAGCGCGATTAGCGCCATTGAGGATGCCTGCGGTGAGAAGTCGGTCAACCTGGTGAGCTACTGCGTAGGCGGCACCCTGACGGCTTCGACCGTTGCTTATCTAACAAGTACCCGCAAGGGGCGAAAGGTTAAGTCGGTCACCTACATGGCCACGCTGCAGGATTTTCGTGACCCCGGCGATATCGGCGTTTTCCTGAACGAAGCCGTGGTGCAAGGGCTTGAGCAAACCATGCAGCTAAAGGGCTATCTGGATGGTCGCTCGATGGCTTACACCTTTAACCTGCTGCGTGAAAATGATCTTTTCTGGTCGTTTTATATCAATAACTACCTGAAAGGAGAGATGCCCGCCGCCTTTGACCTTCTCCACTGGAATACGGATGGCACGAATCTGCCGGCGGGCACGCATGCCTGGTATTTACGCCACATGTATCTTGAAAACCGTTTGGTCGCGCCGGGTGGTATTGAGCTTGATGGCGTAAAAATTGATTTACGCAAAATCTCCACCCCCAGTTATTTCGTGTCGACCAAAGAGGACCATATTGCCAAGTGGAACAGCACCTATTATGGGGCGCTGCTGCCTAAAGGCCCCGTCACGTTTGTATTAGGTGGCTCGGGGCATATCGCCGGTATCGTTAATCCACCGCAAAAGAACAAGTACGGTTATTGGAGTAACGACGCACTGCCAGAAAGCCATGAAGGGTGGCTTGAAACAGCGGCGTTTAATGAGGGTTCCTGGTGGCCGCACTGGCAGGCATGGATGACACAGAATGGTTATGCGGATACCCAGAAAATGGTGCCCTCGCACACACCCGGCGACGGTAAGCTTGAGGTGATTGAGCCAGCGCCAGGGCGCTATGTAAAAATGACCATTCCTGACGTGCTAAGCGAACAGGGCAGCCTATAAAGGCTGCTCCGATTATCCGGGTATTCTACAAAAAAACTATCCTTCTCATGTTTAAGCGAGGTGCTAACAATGCCGCCCACTACCCGTTACTCATTAGCCCCCGCGTTTAGCGCACAACACCGTCCTAATAACCATGGCGCTTGCTGCTGTGGTTCACCTGTTTTACAGCATTTTCATGAGCGCGTTATGGCAGAGATTGCTCGCCGCGAAATGCTGGGTGGGCCGGCAGCGGTCATGGCGCTGTTTGCAGGTGTACATACGCCACACGTAGTTGACCAGCCCTCAAAAGCGCATGACGGCCCTGTGCTACTCACCAACTTAAAGCTTTTTGATGGAAGTGGTGGCCCGTTGCGCGATGGTGTATCCGTTAAGGTAGAAGATGGGCGGGTCAGCGCTATTCTTGAAGGTAATGCTGGCGCCGAGTCCAGGGACGTTATCGACTGCGATGGGCGCGTATTGATGCCTGGCTTAATCGATGCGCATTGGCACTCCACGCTAGCCGCTATTACACAGATGGAAGCCATGAGCGCGGATATTGGTTATATCCACTTGGTCGCCGCAAAAGAGGCCGAGCGAACGCTGATGCGAGGGGTTACGTCGGTCAGGGATGTAGGAGGGCCGTCATTTGCACTGAAGAGAGCCATTGACGAAGGCATCGTGAACGGACCGCGGATATTTCCCGCAGGCGCCATGATTTCCCAGACATCCGGGCACGGTGATTTCCGAATGCGGCACGAATTGCCTCGTGGTAGTACAACCCCGCTAAGTTACACGGAGCAGCAAGGGGTAGCCATGATTGCTGACGGTGAAGCGGAAGTGCTTAGGCGCACGCGTGAGCAGTTGATGCTGGGGGCTTCTCAAATAAAGCTGATTGCGGGTGGTGGCGTCGCGTCATTTTATGATCCGCTCGACAGTACGCAGTTTAGCGAGCGCGAGCTTCGCGCAGCGGTTGAGGCAGCCGGTGACTGGGGCACGTATGTCATGGTTCATGTCTACACCTCCCGGGGTATTCAGCGTGCCCTGCGGGCAGGCGTACGCTCAATCGAACATGGTCAGTTGGCAGATGAAGAGACCGTTCGAATGATGGCCGGTGAAGATGTGTGGTGGAGCCTTCAGCCTTTTCTGCAGGATGAAGATTCCAACGTTTACCCGGATGCGGCACGCCGAGAGTCTCAGCGGCAAGTTGCCGAAGGAACGGTTCGCGCGTATGAAATGGCCCAGCGATTTAACGTTAAAACTGGCTGGGGAACGGATATTCTTTTTAATCCTCAAAATACCCCCAACCAGCTGCATCACTTGGCTAAGCTAACGCGTTTCTACGACCCGTTGACCGCATTGGCAATGGCGACGGGGCGTAACGGGGAACTACTTTCTCTCTCGGGGCCGCGTAACCCGTATCCGGGAGTGCTTGGGCGTATTGAGCCTGGTGCGCTAGCCGACCTGCTGGTCGTTGATGGTGACCCAAGCAAAGATCTTGATTTTCTTAAAGATCCAGAGCGTAACTTGCGCATGATTATGAAAGCTGGGCGTGTTTATAAAGATTGTTTGCAGCAATAGCTTGGCAAGATCGTTTATAAATATCGATTTTAAGTGCTTGATCGGTTGTTTGTTTATGATTGAATCAATCATGCACTGACCGCTTTTCCGGCCATTAATAAAAGAGTTGGTTTTAGGACAACCTTGCTGGTTTAAATGTTTTTAACACGGTAGTTGGGATTTCAGCAGACCCTACGTCTATTTCCAGGCTTAAAGAGATAGGCGTTGAAATCTTTTTTTAGGGACTATTCGTAACCGCCGTTCCTATGCTTCTGGGCGCCC
>NZ_JBQSXL010000042.1:0-22418 GCF_052378165.1 Halomonas sp. AOP30-A1-24 | reverse complement strand
GATACATCCATAAAGCCCGCCCTCAGAAGTCAAACGTCAAATCAGCTTAGCAAATAACCGGACAACCTACAAAGCGGCGTGGCGATTTAGAACCGCTCAGCTCGAAAGGGTGACATATCAATTTCTGTCGGCTTGCCTTCGATCATGTCAGCCAATAGCTGACCTGTCGCTGGACCAAGGGTAAACCCTTGGTGCCCGTGCCCAAATGCTAACCATAACCCAGGATGGCGTGGTGCCGGTCCAATAATCGGCTTCATATCTGGCAAACAGGGGCGCGCGCCCTTCCAGGCGGCCGCATCATGGCGCTCGCCAAGCGGAAATATAGTCCTGGCCACTTTTTCCGCTGCTTCCAGCTGATGCTCATCAGCGGGCGACTCTATTCGATCAAGCTCAGCACCGGTCGTCAGACGCACTCCTGCGTTCATGGGCGCCAGCAAATAGCCAACTTCAGCATCCATTAACCAGTAATTCAGCTTGGCTGGCGCTTGAGCAGCATAGTGCATGTGATAGCCACGCTTAACAAAGGTAGGAAAATGATAGCCCAGCCCTTTCATCCATTCGCCAGACCATGGTCCCAAGGCAACCACTACGTCATCAGCGTCAAGGGTTTGCGTTTCAGTAACGACCCGCCAGCGCTCGCCTGCTTGCTCAACTTTTTGAATATCCGCCTGAAGAAGCTTACCCCCGTTGTCCATAAAATCTTGCGCATAGGCGGCCACCAAGGCACCCGGATCGGCCACCGTCCAGGGGTCCAGCCAATGAATAGCGCCAATAATATCCTTACCTAAATTCGGCTCTTTGCTTTCAACGCCTGCACGATCCAGCACGTTAAACTGCACCCCATAATGCTCACGAGCTTCTTCAGCCTCTTTAATACGTTTTGCCAAGCGCGACTGCGTGCGGTAAATCTCTAACCACCCTTCACGGCGCACCAAGTGCTCGGCGCCAGCAGCTTCAATCATCGGACCGTGCGTTTTTAAGCACAATTGGATGAGAGAAGCCCACTCAGGAATGATTTTTTTATAGCGGCCTGACGAAGAGTTATGCCAATAGCTTAACAGGGGTGAAGCGGCATTCAGCATGCCTGCCGGGCGATAGCGAATATCCACGCGCTTGTTAGGCAGCACGCTTAAAATGGTTTTCATATCACGAGGGAATGCATAAGGACGCACCGCTTCTCGCTGAATGATGCCCGCATTACCAAACGACGTTTCCCGACCAGGCTGGCGTCTGTCCACCAAGGTGACCTGGTGCCCGCGACGCTGTAAATGCCATGCAATACTGACACCCACCATGCCTGCCCCTAGCACTACCGTTTGTCGCGTCATCTTGTATTCTCCTCAGCGCTAATACCTACGTTTAATACAGGCGAAAACAACGCCAGCAACTGATTGAAAAATATCACTAAACAAAGGGCACTTGCACAGTTTAAAAAGCTTTTTTCAAGGCTTTTTACAGCAATTAACGCTATAAAAATATCACTAGCAGACAACTCCACTGCTTTAGAGCTTTGCAGGCGGACAAAGCCACAAAAACAGCTTAAGCAGCAATTAAATGCAGGGTGTATGAAGAGCAAGCACAACCTAGGAAGCAGTAAGGAAGCATGACGAATAAAACAAGTTGTCTTTAAACAAACATTACAACATGCAGGAAGGAATATGAAAGAAAAATGCAGGGATCAAAAACAAAAAAACCACAATTAAGTGGTATCAGATAAGAAGAGAAGACATTAAATAAGCAATACGAATGGGGTGGATGATGGGTTTCGAACCCACGACCACCGGAGTCACAATCCGGGGCTCTACCACTGAGCTACATCCACCACAACCTAAAACTGTAGCCGCATATTACTATCGAATGGGGTGGATGATGGGGTTCGAACCCACGACCACCGGAGTCACAATCCGGGGCTCTACCACTGAGCTACACCCACCATTGATAGCACTAACGTACTTAAACTTTCCTAACCGGAAAATGACCATCGAACAGCATTACTAATGGCACGCCCAGCAGGACTTGAACCCGCAACCTACGGCTTAGAAGGCCGTTGCTCTATCCGGTTGAGCTATGGGCGCACATAAAGCATCCCAAAAAACACTGAACGCCAATGAGCACTTGACCACAACCAAACTTGGAAAAGCAAAGTAACGCCTTTCGCGTTAAGTGTGGTCGGGATGGAGGGATTCGAACCCCCGACATCCTGCTCCCAAAGCAGGCGCGCTACCAGACTGCGCTACATCCCGATTTATCACCTTTGACGCTTACCGCGCTGCTCGTCTCAAGCGAGGCATATATTACTATTTTTAAAATTAAAGTCAACACTTAACGCGATTGATTGTGTAGAAGCTTTGCCTGGCCGCTTGGGCATGCGAAAATTACTCCCTATAGTAAATGCTCAAGCAAGCGTGCTTTTGCATCAGCGCTCCAACCTCCATAGGATCTTTGTAAATGACCGCCCAACTTATCGATGGAAAAGCCATCGCTGCTCATGTCCGTCAACGCGTTGCCGAGAAGATAGCCAAACGTCAGCAAGCAGGCGCTCGTGCACCAGGACTAGCCGTTGTTGTGGTCGGTGAAGACCCGGCGTCTCACGTCTATGTTAGTAATAAACATCGAGCCTGCGAACAAGCGGGCATCCTATCGTTTCAACATGCCCTCCCCGCCGCTACCACGCAGCAAGCGTTGGAAGCATTGGTTGACCAGCTTAATGATGATGCAAGCATAGACGGCATCCTGGTTCAGCTACCGCTTCCAGCCCACCTGGACGCCAACCCGATTCTGGAGCGCATTAAGCCCGACAAAGATGTCGATGGTTTTCACCCCTACAATCTTGGCCGGCTTGCTCAGCGGTTGCCGGCTCTACGCCCCTGCACCCCCAAAGGGGTCATGACCATGCTGGCAGAAAGCGGCCTGTCGGTGCGTGGCTTAAACGCCACTATCGTTGGCGCTTCTAACATCGTGGGCCGTCCAATGGCGCTGGAACTGATGCTGGCAGGCGCGACCATCACTGTATGCCATCGCTTTACCCAGGATTTGCAGGCCCATGTTAACCGTGCCGACCTAGTGGTCGTGGCTGTCGGCAAACCTGGCATTGTTAAAGGGGAGTGGATTAAGGAAGGTGCCATTGTGATTGATGTTGGTATTAACCGTCAGGAAGATGGCTCGCTGGTGGGAGATGTTGATTTTGCAGCTGCGGCCGAGCGGGCCAGCTTTATCACCCCCGTTCCGGGGGGCGTAGGCCCCATGACCGTTGCCACTTTGCTTGAAAATACGCTTGAAGCGGCTGAGCATCACGACGCCAACGCTTAGGCTTACTGTACTGTTAATTTTTAGGGTTTGATAAAGGAGCCTATTCGATGAAGCGTATTGGCATTATTGGCGCAATGGCGCAAGAAGTCGGCATTCTGGTCGGGCAGCTCGACAATGCCGAGCGCTATGAGCATGCAGGGTTTGTATTTCATACCGGTATGCGCCATGGGCTAGAGGTAGTGATACTACAGTCCGGCATTGGCAAGGTGAATGCGGCTGTGGGTACCGCCATTCTTCTGGAACGCCACCACCCCGACGCTATCATCAATACGGGTTCAGCGGGCGGATTTGCAAGCGATCTCAACATTGGTGACGTCATCATTTCAGATGAAGTACGCCATCATGATGTCGATGCAGTGGTGTTCGGCTATGAAATAGGTCAAGTACCCGGCATGCCCGCGGCTTACCTGGCAGATGTTCAGCTACGCGCCATTGCCCGCCAGGCAATCAAAGAGGTTGGCGAGGTTAACGTCCGTGAGGGGCTTATTGCGACGGGCGATGCGTTTATGTCTGACCCTGCACACGTGGCTGCGACACAGGCCCACTTCCCTTCCATGCTGGCGGTTGAGATGGAGGCTGCGGCGATTGCGCAAACCTGTCACCTGTATCAATGCCCGTTCGTGGTGATTCGTGCGTTATCCGATATTCCGGGCAACGATGATAATCACCTTTCTTTTGAACAGTTCCTGGACGTAGCCGCCGCCCACTCATCGCGCATGGTGGACCACATGCTACAGACACTTGGCCAGCGCTAAGATCGTAGCAATAGCCGGTGTTTACCACTAACGAAAACGGAGCCAAATGGCTCCGTTTTCGTTTCTTACTTCATCAACAGTTACGCTTTAATGGACCACTCAAGCGACTCTCCCGCCAGCAATGGGACAATCGTTTTGCCCCCCGCGTAAGGATAGGCTTCCGGCAGTTGCCAAGGCTTACGCTCTAACGTGACTTTATCGGCATTAGGCGCCAAGCCATAAAAACGCGGACCATTCAGGCTGGCAAACGCTTCCAGCTTATCGAGCGCGCCCACTTCATCAAAGGCCCTTGCATATAATTCAATCGCCGCCGGTGCCGTGTAAGCGCCAGCGCAGCCACAACTGGACTCCTTATCGCCCTTGGCGTGAGGCGCGCTATCCGTACCTAAAAAGAACTTGGGGCTGCCACTGGTGGCTGCTTTCAGTAATGCCTGGCGGTGCTGTTCGCGCTTTAAGATAGGCAAGCAGTAGTAGTGCGGGCGAATCCCACCCACCAGCATTTTGTTGCGGTTAAACAGCAAGTGATGAACCGTAATAGTGGCCGCAATATTATCCGGTGCGTTTGCCACAAACTCTGCCGCTTGCTGGGTCGTAATATGCTCACAAACAACCTTTAACGCGGGATGGCGCGCCAGCAGAGGCTTCATTACCGTTTCGATAAATACCGCTTCACGATCAAAAATATCGATATCAGCAGTGGTTACTTCACCATGAACAAGCAGCGGCATTCCCACCTTGGCAAGCATGGCAATGGTGTCATCGCAGTGAGCAAGATCGGTGACACCCGAATCCGAGTTAGTGGTTGCCCCGGCAGGGTAAAGCTTAACCGCTTTGATCACGCCGCTTTGTGCTGCGCGCTCAATTTCCTCAGGCGGCGTCGTATCGGTTAAATAGAGCGTCATAAGTGGCTCGAACGTGCTGCCTTCAGGCAAGGCCGCCAAAATACGCTCACGGTATTCAAGCGCCTGAGCCGTGGTCGTTACCGGAGGCGTTAAGTTAGGCATAATAATCGCACGGCCCATTTGGGCGGCGGTATGGCCTACCACGGCTTTCAGCGCCTCGCCATCACGCAAATGGAGGTGCCAGTCATCGGGGCGGGTCAGGGTAATAGCGTCCACGGCAAGTCCTAAGCTGTTTAAAGAAGAAAAGCCAATACAGTATACGTGATCCACTTGGCGGAGAAATCTGCTTATCAATGTCACACACCGTAACAAGTATCGTATTATAACGGCACTCTTAGAGGTTCAAGGTCCAATTGTTTATGCAAAATGTGCGACGCTATGCGGATATTATTGCCAGCATAGAGGGGCTGGTATGGCTAGGTCTCGCTTGGTCGATTTCTATTTCCGTACATACCGGCAATACCGAGCCGACGCTGGCAGCACTTTTTATCGTGGGTGCGCTGGTGCTATTTAGCTGGGCACACCGACCGATGCGCTATCTACTGCGCCGCTACCATATCCGTAAGCGGCGCACGGATATGTGGATTCATATTCTGGCGCTACCCCTTCTGCTCGCGATGTTCTTTCATATCATGGTGGAAGCGACGTTAGGCAGCACCTGGCTGCCACCAAAAATGCTGTTATTCAATCTAATGGCATCCGCTGGCTGGCTGACCTATGTCATGACGCTACTCATTAAGGTTGTCATTCACAGCATCAAAACTTCACGTAAATAGGTAGTAGCCCATGCAAACGGCTTTGCCGCTGCCCCTCTCGACCCCGAACCGCAATCTGGTTCGCCTCACTATTGTTCGGGGAATCACCTGGACAGGGTTTCTGATCGCCATTGTGGTCGGCGTGGAGCTACTGGCCTTTGAATTACCCGTCACCGCGGTCGTCAGTGTCGTTATCGCTATGGGCTTATTGAATATCGCCACCTGGTGGCGATTGGGGCGCCCGCGAGCGGTGGAGCATATTGAGTATCTGCTGCATTTATTGGCCGACATTGCGGGCCTGACCCTGGTATTTTATTTTTCGGGAGGCTCCACCAATCCGTTTATTACCTACTATCTGGTGCCTGTGACGATTGCTGCGGCAACGCTTCCGTGGCGCCATGCCTGGATATGTGCGGTCTGCGCCATGGCAGGCTACAGCTTTCTAATGTTCTTTTACCACCATGTCCCCCAACTGGCGCATATTAATAGCGATGAAATGCTCAATCTGCATGTCATGGGCATGTGGCTTAACTTTGGCCTTTCAGCAGGCCTGGTCACGTTTTTTATCTATAAGATGGCCCATGCACTGCGTAATCGAGATAAAGCACTTTCACTTACTCGCGAAGCGGCGCTGCGTAACGAACAGGTGCTGGCTGTAGCCACTCAGGCGGCGGGCACAGCACACGAACTAGGCACCCCGCTTTCGACCATGGCCATACTGTTAAAAGAGATGCAGGATGAGGCCCCCGAAGGGGGAACATTACAGCAGGATATTCGCTTACTGCGCCAGCAAGTCGACATTTGCAAATCTCGTCTTCAGCATTTGGTCACCAGTGCCGATCGGCGACGTATGGCAGAACCCGAGATACTGGATGCCCAGACCTGGCTAACCGGCGTTGTGCAGCGCTGGTTAGTGTTGCGGCCAGATGTTAGCCACCAATTTGAGATCGTTGAAAGGCGCGGCAAACCCTGGCTTGCGGTTGACACAACGCTGGACCAGGCACTAATGAACCTGCTAAACAATGCCGCTGATGCCAACCCCGAACATGTTTCTATTCGTCTTGATTGGCAGGAAGAGAGTGTTGTCATTGATATTCGTGATCACGGCCCGGGCATTGCCATGTCTATCGCTGACCAGCTCGGTGATACGTTTATTTCTACCAAGAGCAAGGGGATGGGCATTGGCCTGTTTTTAACCCATGCCACGATCAATCGCTTTGGCGGAGGTGTTAGTCTGTATAATCATCCCGAAGGTGGCACGCTGACAGAAGTAACGCTTCCGCGTAGCTCCGCCCCCCTTTAAGCCAAACTAACGGCACAGCCTAATTGAAACGCGTTTTAGTGTGTTTCAAGCACTATCGTTGAGGACATCATGCAAACGACAGATCAGCGCCTGCTAATTATTGATGACGATGAAATGTTCTGTCACGTGCTCAGCCGAGCGTTCACCCGCCGCGGTTATGAGGTAATGACAGCGCATGATGCAGACCAGGCGCTTGCGGTAGCCGTTCAGTTTCAACCCACCATGGCCACGCTCGACCTCAAGCTTGAAAACAGCTCAGGACTAAAGCTACTCCCAGAGATGTTAGCCGCCGTGCCAAGCTGCCGTATTGTGGTGCTTACCGGTTACTCAAGCATTGCCACGGCCGTGGAGGCCATGAAGCTCGGAGCCGTCAACTACCTGTGCAAACCAGCCGACGCTGACGACATTGTCGCATCCTTTGAACACCAGGAAGGCGACCCCAATATAGAGCTTGCTGATAACCCTCCGTCCATTAATCGAATCACGTGGGAGCATATTCAAAAAGTGCTTCATGAACACGACGGCAATATTTCCGCGACGGCTCGCGCGCTCGGTATGCATCGCCGGACACTCCAGCGTAAGCTGCAAAAACGCCCCGTTAAGCGTTAGTCCTGCACCAGCGGCCTGCTCCGCGGCAGAGCCAACACTCGCCGCGTTGAGTTTGCCTACCGCATTAGCTCCCAAACCGGCCACCGCAGACGCCGATACCATCGGCGTCATTGCCTTACCCTATTGGCGAAACAAGGACTGCTACGCCACAATAAGCACCCTTGAGCCATCCATCACTTTGACGTTAGGAGTTTTCGCATGTTTGTGGTTATTTTTGGCAGAATGACCTGCCCTTTCTGCGTCCGTGCCAAGCAACTTGCTGAGCATTTGGAAACAATCGGTAAGATCGAGGGTTACCGCTATGTCGATATGCCCTCTGAAGGCGTTACTAAAGAGGACATCGCTAAAACGGCAGGCAAGCCTATCCATACGGTTCCGCAAGTATTTGTCGACCAAACGCACATAGGCGGTTTTACCGAATTCGACAGGTTTGTACGTGAGAAGCAGTTATTAACTCCCCAGGAAGATTCGTTACGTTAAATTTGCCGTTTATAGTCGGTGAACACGCTTTTTCTCGCCTGCCTATACTGGGTTTTAAACAAGTACCCTCTTTCTAACATCGCTTGTTTAGGCGGCGAGGATAGCATCGTGCAACGTGATGAATTCGTACAGCAGCTTTGGCTTGACTATATTCACTCGCACCCCGACATCGGCGGTTTGCGTCTTTGGCCTCTCTCCTCTACGGCGGAATACTTAACGCTCGTAACGCTTAACCATGGTCCTTTTTCTGCATCTGTTTTGAATAACCGGTTGGCGCACATGGGTTATCGTCAGGTTGCCCATTATGCGATGGCTGACAAGGGCCTTCTTATTCGCCTTCTCGCGCCTGATGACCAAGGAAGTTGGCTAGTACTAGCTGAGCTACAGTTGGGGACGCTGTCAAAACTGCCTCGTGAGGCGCTGGCTGCGCTGGTGAATCAATCACACCCACAGGACTGCAAGGGCCACAACTTACTTTGCCGCGGTCGTCCGTGGCCCATGCCCTCCTGGTCGCTGTATCAGCAGCTTCTAAAGGCGCACCCTCTTGCTGCCTGGCTGGCGGTTATGGGCCCGCGCCTACACCATGCAGGCTTTGATTGTGCCGAGCTCGGCGATACGCTAACAGCGCTTAATGACCAGCTAGAAAAAACAGGCATGCCCGGTGAAAAAGAGCCGCAAAACGGCGTGTTTGCGCTTTCCACGCTTATTGAGCATCATTTTTATCCAGCCATGCCGCAACGCATCATCTTTAGTGATGGCGATGAGCATCGCCTCTGCCTGGGCGGTTTGGCGCTGACTCAAAAACATATCGATGCGGGCCATGAACGCATCGCCGAAATACTCATTCCGGCCCATGCCCGCTGTGAGATTGTCTAAGCAGCCTGCCAAGGCTGCTTAAAACAGGTAACGTACTTACATTTGCGTTTACGCTTCCACAAACGTCATTTCGGGTACATGGTCAGGCACTATCAGCTTACCCGCCGTTTTTTCGATAATTTCATCGATGCTGACCCCGGGCGCGCGCTCTTTAAGCACAAAGGCGCCGTCTTTAATTTCCAGGTAGGCCAAGTCAGTCAGAACGCGGTTAATACAACCAGCGCCCGTCAGCGGTAGAGTACACTGCTCAAGCAGCTTCGACTCGCCATGCTTGGAGGCGTGGGTCATCGTGCAAATAATATTTTCAGCGCCAGCCACTAGGTCCATGGCTCCCCCCATTCCTTTAATCAACTTGCCTGGCACCATCCATGACGCAATGTTGCCATTCTGATCGACTTCAAACGCACCTAAAACGGTGAGATCCACATGCCCACCACGGATCATGGCAAAAGATTCTGCCGATGAAAAAATAGCAGCACCAGGCCGAGCGGTCACCGTCTCTTTACCAGCATTAATCATGTCAGCATCAAGCTCTTCCTCCGTCGGGAAACGCCCCATGCCCAATAAACCATTTTCTGACTGAAGCATCACATCAATGCCTTCAGGAATGTAGTTGGCGACCAGAGTGGGAATACCAATACCCAAATTTACATAAAAGCCATCTTCCAGTTCACGCGCAACACGCTGCGCCATCTGTTCACGTGTTAAAGCCATGGTGGCAACCTCATTATTGAGCGATTAAAAAAAGTTGTTTAGCCGTTAACGGTCAACGATTTAGCCATGCACCGTGCGTTTCTCGATGCGTTTCTCAAACGAACCCTGAATAATCCGATCCACATAAATACCCGGGGTATGGATCTGGCTGGGCTCAAGCTCACCAGGCTCTACAATTTCTTCAACTTCCACCACTGTGATTTTTCCAGCGGTCGCCACCAAGGGATTAAAGTTTTGCGCTGTATGGCGGTACACGACATTGCCATAACGATCCGCTTTCCAGCCTTTTACTATTGCGAAGTCACCGACGATGGCTTCTTCCATGATGTAGTGGCGCCCGTTAAATTCGCGCACCTCCTTACCTTCACCAATGGGAGTACCGTAGCCTGTCGCGGTATAGAACGCTGGAATACCTGCGCCACCCGCCCGCATTTTTTCAGCCAGCGTGCCTTGAGGGGTAAGCACAACCTCAATGTCATCGTTGAGCATCTGCTGCTCAAAGAGCGCGTTTTCGCCGACATAAGAGGCAAATATTTTGCGGATTTGACGATCTTCAAGCAGAACGCCCAAACCAAAACCATCAACGCCGCAATTATTAGAAGCAATCGTCAGGTTCTTAACACCTCGACGTTTTATTTCTGCTATCAGGTTTTCTGGTATTCCGCATAGGCCAAAGCCGCCAGCCAGTACGGTCATTCCGTCTTCGATACCTTCCATCGCTTCGGCATAGGAAGCAACACGCTTATCAAATCCTGCCATTATTATGCCTCGCCTCGTTGTCGGTGGTGCGTACAATGCGCTTATCGGTACTGTCAGTGTTGTCTCTATTACTATACCTGGTTACCCAAGCCCAAAAAGTGATGCCTATCACAGGCTGCCTTAAGCTTAGCCATTAAAGAGCCAGAAGTGTCGCTGGATAGAAAATTACTTTTTGAAGCGCGCAAAGGTAACGACAATAAAATAAGTGCTTTTTTACCATTGTGCTGGGCAGTATGGCATTGATCCATTAGCATTAATCGCATCGTTATACGTTTCATTGAAGGACGGATATGGCTATTTTCAAGGGCTTAGTCAGCATTGCGCTGTTCACGCTCACCACGCTTTTTTGGGGCATTCCCCTTATTGCGCTCACTTTTCTAAAAGTCGTTATCCCAGTGAAACGCTTTAGAAAATGGATACTTGACGGCTTATGCGCCGTGGCCCTTAACTGGATCGGCGCTAATCTTTGGTGGATGAAGCGCTGGCTGAGGCCAGATGTCACTTTTTCGATTCCTGAATCGTTGAGCCCACACCAATGGTGGCTGGTCATATCCAATCACCGTAGCTGGACCGACATTTTTATTCTTTTCATGGCCTTGCACCGCCGTATCCCTATGCCGCGTTTTTTTCTAAAACGACAATTGATCTGGATCCCGATTGTAGGTCTTGCCTTTTGGGCACTTGAATTTCCGTTTATGCGCCGCTTTAGCCGTGAACAGATCGCCAAGAACCCCACTCTTGCCACGATAGACCGCCAATCCACAGCATCCATGTGCCATCGGGCACGGAGCGCCCCCATCGCCATATTTAATTTCATCGAAGGCACACGGTTTACCATAGCGAAGCGCGATGCACAGAAAAGCCCATATCAGCATTTGTTAAGGCCAAAAGCAGGGGGAATTTCGCAGGTACTTAGCCTGCTTGGCGATCAATTGGATGGTATTCTTGATGTAACGATCAGTTACGCTAACCCGTCGCCAACGTTTTGGGGGTTTTTATGCGGTCAGGAAGCGCCTATTACACTACAGGCACGAACATTGCCCATTCCCCAGTGGATGCACGAATCCGACTACCACGAAGAAAAGCAGCATAAGGAACGCTTCCACGCATGGACCAATTCACTCTGGCAGGAAAAAGATGCCTTGTTGGACAGCCAATCCGATCACGCCTAACTGTCTGGCTTGGTGCCTGCTTGCTAATTAGCGTATTAACAGGCTGTGCAGGTTCGTCGCCCTCTTCCTCCCAACGCGATGCCGTACCCACCCATAGTGCGAGCCAAATCAGTGGCAACTGGGTGGTCGTTCAACGTGGAGATACGCTAGGAAAACTGGCTAACCGAGCTAACGTACCTCTTGAACGTCTGGAGCGTTTTAATCCAGGCGTCAATGCGCGTCGTCTTGCGGTTGGCCAGCGCTTGATGATACCTACTCAACAAGAGCGTGCTCCCTCCGGCGGCCCTTACCGTTATCAAATCCGGCCTGGCGATACGTACTCCAACATAGCACGACACTTTGGCACGACCAGTGGACGTATTCAGAGCGCCAACCCCGGCGCTTCGCCCACCGCGCTAAGGATAGGCCAAATCATCAGCGTTCCTTTAAGTAGCGGCGGTACGCGTAGCCCAGCGCCTACCAGCAACGCCTCGCCCAGTAATCGTCCGGCGTCCTCTAGTGGTACCTCTAGCAACACCCCGGCAGCGTCGCCTCCGGCCCCTACGTCATTACCCGCATCCGCGCGCCGCTGGCATTGGCCGCTTGAAGACTATCGCATTGTCAGACGTTTTGGCGCAGACAGCCGAGGAGCATTGCAACCCATGCTGCTTGCGACCCAAGCCGGTGCGCGTGCTCAGGCCGTAGCCCCCGGCGAGGTACGCTTTGCAAACGGTATGCGCCAGCTAGGTGAAGTCGTGATTGTGCACCACGCTGATAATCTGCAAACCGTGTATGCACTGTGTGAACGCACGCTGGTCTCGGTCGGACAGCAAGTCAAAGCAGGTGATGAACTGTGCGAAGTAGGTCAAAGTAATACTACTCAACGTTACGATCTGTTGTTTGATTTACGCCAGGGCGGCAAGCCGATTGATCCCGGCAAGGTACTGCGTTAATACGCTTGCTAAACGAGCAAAGCCCCTTATCAAAAGGGGCTTTGTTTTCTATAACGACTGCTTACGGTTGGCTTAACCGCGATAATAGCGGGGCTTAACAAAGGGCATAGGCGTTACGGTCATCGGTAGTTGTTTGCCGCGCACATCCGCAAACACGTTGCTTGCTGGCGCTTCCCAATCGCGGCTGACATACCCTATAGCGACAGGATACCCAACGCTTGGCCCAAACGTGCCTGACGTTACGACTCCAACTTCGTTACCTGACGCATCCCGCAACACAGCACCTTCTCGAATAGGCGCCCTACCTTCTGCCAGCAACCCTACACGCTTGCGTAAATGATCCCTGGCATCGATTTGATGAAGAATGACATCCGCCCCAGGAAAACCTGCCGAACGCTCCCCCCCATGACGACGGGGCTTACCAATCGCCCAAATCAATCCGGCTTCCACTGGCGTTGTAGTGGCATCCATATCATGCCCATAAAGACATAGCCCGACCTCCAGACGCAACGAATCGCGAGCGCCTAGCCCAATCGCCTCAACTTCCGGCTCCGCCAACAAGCGCTTGGCAAACGCTTCACAGGCATCGGCTGCTACGGAAATTTCAAACCCATCTTCGCCGGTATAGCCACTGCGGCTCACCCATACCTCATGCCCATCAATGGTAAAACGTTGATGCTGCATGAACACCAGTTCACATGCCGCTGGGCAAAGGCGCTGCATAACTGCATGTGCCTGAGGGCCTTGCAGGGCAAGCAAGCCGCGGTCTAACAACTCAATTTTGTGGGTGGCGCCCAAATTTTCCCGCAAATGCGCCAAATCCTGGTCTTTACAAGCAGCATTAACCACCAGATAGAAGTGGTCGCCACCATTAACGACCATTAAGTCATCAATAATTCCACCTTCAGTATTGGTAAACAGACCATAGCGCTGCTCACCTTTTGGGAGCCCCACTAAATCCGCAGGAATCAGTGTTTCCAGCGCCTTGGCGGTATCTTCCCCCGATACAAGAATCTGCCCCATGTGAGAAACGTCAAAGAGGCCACACTGTTGCCGGGTATGCTCATGCTCTTTTTTTACCCCCAGTGGATACTGCACCGGCATATCATATCCAGCAAAGGGCACCATTTTTGCCCCGAGTTCAAGGTGCAGTGCGTGAAGTGGCGTATGCTTTAGATCGGTCATGATAGTTCCTTGGTAAAAACGAACAACGGGGAGCTATTGTCATAGCTCCCCGATGCGATTACTGCTTAAGCGGCCAATATCGCTTACTTGTCATGGTCGAGTTCTTCACCGGCTAACACTTCCTTGCCCGCAAAGTAGTCTTTGGTCAGCTTGAAAACCACCGGGGAAAGCAGCGCCAGCGCAATCAGGTTGGGAATGGCCATCATGGCATTGAAGGTGTCGGCCATGAGCCAGATAAAGCCGAGCTGCGCAATAGCACCCAGTGGAATGGCTAATACGAACAGAACGCGATAGAGCATGATAGAGCGCGTTCCAAACAGGAACTGGAAACATTTTTCGCCATAAAACGACCAGCCTAGAATAGTCGTGAAGGCAAAGATAGCCAGCGCGATAGCCACAATGGGATTACCGAATCCAGGCAGCGCCTGGTCAAAGGAGAGCGCGGTAAGCGATGCGCCTTCTTCACCCGTTTGCCATACCGTAGAGGTCAGGATCACCAGTGCCGTAATAGTACAAACGATAATGGTATCAATGAAGGTGCCCAGCATGGCAATAAGCCCTTGGCGAACCGGGTTTTTAGTTCTGGCCGCGGCATGAGCAATAGGCGCACTACCTAAACCTGCCTCATTGGAGAAAATACCCCGCGCCACACCGAAGCGAATAGCGGCCATCACAGCGGCACCCGCAAAACCACCTGCCGCCGCCATGGGGTTAAAGGCGTAGTAGAAGATCAGACTAAAGGCCTCGCCGATTTGCCCTGCGTTAACAATCAGCACCAGCACACCGGCAATCACATAGGCTATCCCCATGATCGGTACGAGCTTCCCAGCGACTTTCGCAATCCGCTTGATACCACCTAGAATGACCGCGCCGGCCAACACCATGATGATGACACCGGTAAGCCAATGCGGTACGCCAAAGGTGACGTCCATCGCATCTGCGACCGAGTTTGACTGCACCGTATTACCAATACCAAAGGCTGCGACAGCACCAAAAAACGAGAACAGACCGCCAAGCCAAAGCCACTTTTCACCCAGCCCGTTTTTAATATAAAACATGGGGCCACCTACGTGGTGGCCGGTATTATCTGTTTCACGATAGCGTACAGCCAATACCGCTTCGGCGAATTTTGTTGCCATTCCCACCAGCGCTGTAATCCACATCCAAAACACAGCACCAGGGCCACCTAATGCAATTGCGGTGGCCACACCGGCAATATTGCCGGTACCGATGGTAGCTGAAAGCGCCGTCATCAGGGCATTAAAGGGGGAAATTTCGCCGTCTTCATCGGACTTGTCGACGCCAGCCTTAGCGACGACGTCCTTGTGGGCAGGTTTAGGCTCACGCCCCTGCCAAAGTAGCTTGAACCCCATGCCCAACTTTCTGATGGGCATTAATTTTAAACCAATTTGTAGGTAGATCCCCACACCCAGTAGCAAAATCAACATCAATGGCCCCCACACGACGCCATTGATCGCCCCAAAAAGGCTATTTAACGTTTCCACACGCTTCTCCTTACCCTATTCGTTCAATTTTTATAGATGTTTGCCCGTCAGAAAACGGGCATTCACGATTATTGTGTTTAGCTAATATAGCGATATCATGGGCACGCCCCATCTTTAATAGCATGATAGAGGCAATTATTAACATGCTCAGGTGAACCACCTGTATGTTTTACACCATTATCCCTGTTCGCTTCTATGCTTAGGCCCTTCTAAATAGTAAATGCCTTCGTACCTCCCCGCCCGATAGGCACGCTGGGTCATAAAATCTCCCTTGCTGAGCATTTTTTAGCTCACAGGAAACTTGTTTCCGATCAGAAACACGTTAACATGCTTAAAAATTCGTTTATTGGCTGGCACGCTGGTAGTCGCCAAGACTTCCGACAAGCGCTAGTATTAGCCTGTCCAGTCAATTGTTTCATAAAGGGAATCATCATGAGCAACCTTCCTGCAAATCTGCGTTACGCGAAAAGCCATGAATGGGTACTTGATCATCAAGACGGCACCGTCAGCGTAGGGATTAGTGACCACGCCCAAGAAGCGCTTGGCGATGTGGTATTTGTTGAACTACCCGAAGTAGGTCAAACGCTTACCCAGGGCAAAGAGTTCGGCGTTATTGAATCGGTAAAGGCGGCTTCCGACCTCTACGCCCCGGTAAGCGGGGAAGTTATCGAAATTAATGACGCGCTTGAAGACTCACCCGAAACGGTGAACGACGCACCCTATGAAGGCGGCTGGCTGATGAAGGTACGCCTGACCGACCAGAATCTGGACGGCTTACTGGATGCTGATGCTTATCAGGCCACATTAAGCACTGACGATTAATACCGCAAAGCCTGCCCTTTACGGCAGGCTTTGTATTTTATGCCTCTACCACGCTTCTCTTTCTCGCTCGGAATCTTCCCATGTCATTTGAAACACGCCGCTTGTCCGAACTGGCCGACCACGATGCTTTTATCAAACGTCATAACGGCCCGAATGCCGACGACGTAGATACCATGTTAAACGTGCTCAATATCAAGCGCATGGAAGATCTGATTGAGCAAACCATACCCAGCGATATTCGCCTTGGCCGTGAACTGAACCTGGATGACCCACGTAGTGAGGCTGAAGCGCTTGAGTACTTAGGCCAGCTGGCTCGCCAGAACCGTGTTGCTAAAAGCTATATTGGCCAGGGTTATTACGGCACGCATATGCCAGCGGTTATTCAACGTAATGTGCTCGAAAACCCGGGTTGGTATACCGCTTATACGCCCTATCAGCCAGAAATTTCTCAAGGCCGGTTGGAGGGATTATTAAACTTTCAGCAGGTTATTATGGACCTGACCGGAATGGAGCTTGCCAATGCTTCATTACTGGATGAGGCCACGGCAGCCGCAGAAGCCATGGCGCTATGTAAGCGGAGTAATAAAAAGAGCAAATCCAACGCTTTCTTTATTGCCGACGATATTTTTCCGCAAACCCTTGATGTCGTAAAAAACCGCGCTGATTTTTTTGGTTTTGAAATCATTACAGGGCCTGCCGATACGCTTGCCGACCATGATGTGTTTGGCGCGTTGCTTCAGTACCCTTCCGCCAGCGGCGAAGTACGTGACTTGGCACCTCTGTTAAAGGCGGCCACTGCCCATAACATCATGACCTGTGTAGCCTCTGACTTGCTGAGTCTGGTGCTTCTCAAGGAACCCGGCGCGTTAGGTGCGGATATCGTGATTGGCAATTCGCAGCGTTTTGGGGTGCCGATGGGCTTTGGTGGCCCACATGCGGCGTTCTTTGCCACCTCAGATAAGCTTAAGCGCTCTATTCCCGGGCGTATTATCGGTGTATCCAAAGATAGCCGAGGCAACACCGCCCTGCGGATGGCCATGCAGACGCGCGAGCAGCATATCCGTCGCGAAAAGGCCACCTCCAACATCTGCACGGCGCAGGCTCTTTTAGCCAATATCGCAGGGTTCTACGCGACCTACCACGGTGCTGAAGGGCTGCGTAAAATTGCTGGGCGTGTCCATCGGCTCACCACGTTGCTTGCTCAAGGCTTGCAGCAATCTGGCGTTGCGCTGGTGCATAACAGCTGGTTTGATACGCTGCGCTTAACTCAGGTAGATGCAGGTAAAATTCATGGCCGCGCCATGACGCACGATGTCAATCTCCACTACTTCGCCAATGGCGATGTAGGCATCAGCTTGGATGAAACAACCACCGCACACGATGTTGCCACCCTATTTGATGTGCTGCTGGGTAATGAACACGGGCTTTCTGTCGCAGCGCTGGATGAGCAGGTAATTGCCAGCGCCACCACGGGCATCCCCGCCGCCTGCCAGCGGGAAAGTGGTTTTCTGAGCCACCCCACCTTTAACCGATACTGCAGCGAAACAGAAATGCTGCGTTATCTAAAACGCTTGGAGAATAAGGACTTGTCGCTTGCCCATGCGATGATCCCTTTAGGCTCTTGCACCATGAAACTTAACGCTACCAGCGAAATGATCCCTATTTCCTGGCCTGCGTTTGCAGACTTGCACCCGTTTGCGCCGCGCGACCAAGTCGCTGGCTATCATCAGATGATTGATGAACTGGCCGCGTTTCTGGTAGAAATCACCGGTTACGATCATATTTCCATGCAACCTAACTCGGGCGCGCAGGGTGAGTACGCGGGCCTGCTGGCCATTCGCCGTTACCAGGCTGCGCAAGGCGAAGCACACCGTAATGTGTGCCTGATCCCAAGCTCTGCCCATGGTACCAACCCGGCAACAGCGGCCATGGTGGGCATGGAGGTGGTCGTTGTAGAGTGTGATCAGAACGGCAATATCGATATAAATGACCTAATGGACAAAGCCGCCCAGCATAGTGATAAGCTCTCGGCGATCATGATTACTTACCCGTCGACTCATGGTGTTTTCGAATCTCATGTGCGCAAGGTCTGTGACGTGGTGCATCAGCACGGTGCCCAAGTGTATGTCGATGGCGCCAATATGAATGCTCAAGTGGGGCTCACGCGCCCTGGCGACTTCGGGGGCGACGTATCGCACCTTAACCTACATAAGACCTTCTGCATTCCCCACGGCGGCGGCGGCCCGGGTATGGGGCCTATCGGCGTAAAAGCTCACTTGGCGCCTTATGTCTCCAACCACGTGGTGACACCTATCAATGGCGTTAACCCAGAGAGCGGTGCCGTCTCAGCGGCAGCGTTTGGCAGCGCATCCATCCTGCCTATCTCGTGGGCCTATATTAAAATGATGGGCGCCCGAGGGCTTCGCGAGGCAACACAGTTAGCCATTTTGAACGCTAACTACACCGCCAAGCGCCTGGAGGAGTCCTACTCCATTCTCTATCGGGGAACTAACGGCATGGTTGCCCACGAATGCATTATTGATATTCGCCCACTAAAAGCAGCGTCAGGTATCAGTGAGGAAGATATTGCCAAGCGGTTGATGGACTATGGCTTCCATGCGCCCACCATGTCATTTCCGGTGCCAGGCACACTGATGATAGAGCCGACCGAGTCCGAGTCGCTCTATGAAATTGACCGATTCTGCGATGCCATGATTGCCATCCGCGAAGAGATCAAGCGTGTTGAAAGTGGCGAGTGGACGCTGGATAACAACCCGTTGGTTAACGCCCCCCACACACAGGCCGACATTATGGACAGCCAGTGGGAGCGGCCTTATGACCGCCAACTGGGCGCTTTTCCCACTGAAGCGGTCACTGCAGCCAAATACTGGCCAACCGTTAATCGGGTGGATAATGTGTTTGGGGATCGTCAGCTTATTTGTTCTTGCCCGGGTATTGATGAATACCGGAAGTAAAACACGCTAGACGCCTAATACGTAAGCCAACGCTTCAGCAAGTGAACGCCTTTGAGCCCTTATTCGGGTACCAGAGGCGTTCTTTCCTGGATGCGTTGCTTACAAAAACCATCCAACAGTTTTTCATAGCGTTTAGGTAGTACGGAGTCACGCCGACGTAGCAGATAGAGCTCTTCATTCACCGCAATGGGTAAGGTTAACGCTTTCACCTGACGTTGCCACGGTGACGTTTCCAATACCAATAAAGAAACCACTGTAAACCCAAGCCCGCGAGCAACCGCATCCAGCACCATACCGACTTCGTTGGTAAACCCCTGGTAGCGAAAATGTGTCATTGAGCGAAACTCACCTGGATAATTCGCTCTCAACAGTGAATACGCGTGGTTAATGCCATCGTAGTAGTTAAGAAAGCCGATACCCATTAAATCAGACAGCGTACTCCCGGCAAAATCAGCGGGCACCACTAGGCACAGCGGCTCTTTATGCCATAGCGTGCAGGTAAGGTCAGGATGGTTGAGCGCGTCCGTCACGATACCTATATCGTAGCGCCCTTCCAGCAAGTCATTCACAATTTCATGGTTAAACGCAAAGCTATAATTAACGGTTAAGTTAGGATGCATTTGCTGCTGACCTAACATAAACGGATACAGCATGAGACCAACACTTCCAGGCGACGCAATACGGCACTCACCACTGTCCAGGGAGTCATCATCCAAGCCATGACGAAATTGTTCATGCTCAGCAAAGAGTTTTAACGCGTAATCGTAAGCACGGCGACCCGATTCCGTTAAGGTAAAACTTCGCCCTTTACGCTCAATTAGCGTTTTATCAAGGTAGTTTTCCAATTTACGTACATGCTGACTAACCCCGGGCTGGGTCATCTCCAGGCGATGTGCCGTACGTGTAAAACTACCGGTCTCAACTAACGTAATAAATGTCCGAAAATACTGGGCATTAAACATAATAAAACGCCATTTTCTATAGCCACCGTGTGCGCGTATTTTGCGCATAGAGTAGCACAGTTGGGCTTGTCACTGGTTGCGCTGTACCCATCGCTTTAGCGTGCTAGTATGCAATGAGTTAAAAAAATGACCAGGAATCGACGCACTAATGACATCAATTATCCAGCCTCGTGCCACTATCTCTAGCATTATCTCTCCCGAAGGAAGCCTTGAAGTGCTTTCACAGCACGAGGTTAATCGGCTACAAAGCACCTCACAAAACGGCTTACATGATTTACTGCGCCGCTGTGCACTGGCTGTCTTGAATTGCGGAAGGCCCACCGATGACAGTGTGGCTATTCTTGAAGCGTATAAAGATTTTGATATTGAGGTGTTACAACAGGATAGAGGAATTCGCTTAAAGCTGACCAATGCGCCCGCGGAAGCCTTTGTCGATGGCCAGATGATACGCGGCATTCGTGAGCACCTCTCCTCCATTATTCGCGATATTGTTTACGTATATAACGAGATTCAGAACCACAACCGCTTTGACCTTAATACAGCGGAAGGAACCACCAACGCCGTTTTTCATATTTTGCGTAAAGCCGGCACATTAAAGCCTGGGCGTGACCCAAGCCTGGTAGTTTGCTGGGGCGGACACTCCATTTCACGTGATGAGTACGAGTACTCAAAAGATGTTGGCTACCATCTTGGGCTGCGTGATTTAGACATTTGTACCGGCTGTGGGCCTGGCGCCATGAAAGGGCCGATGAAAGGCGCAAATGTTGCTCATGCCAAACAGCGGCGTCAGGATAGCCGTTACCTGGGGATTTCCGAGCCTGGCATTATTGCCGCAGAAGCCCCCAATCCCATTGTTAATGAACTCGTCGTCATGCCTGACATTGAAAAGCGCTTGGAAGCGTTTGTACGTCTAGGCCATGGCATTATCGTCTTCCCTGGCGGGGTCGGTACGGCTGAAGAGATTTTGTATCTACTCGGCATACTGCTACACCCAAATAACAGTGAAACACCCTTCCCTCTCATTTTCACAGGGCCTGCGGACTCGGCCGCATATTTCCAAAAAATAGACGAATTTCTGGTCTATACCCTGGGTGAAGAAATTCGTCGCTACTACACTATCATTACCGGTGACCCGGTGGCGGTCGCCCGTAAGATGCGTACTGGGATTGATACCATTAAAGAGTTCCGGCGCAATCAGCAGGATGCCTTTTACTATAATTGGCGTCTCACCATTGCACGAGATTTTCAAGCGACCTTCGAACCTACCCACGAAGCCATGCGTGAGCTCGCTCTGCATCGCCAGCAGCCCAAGCATGAACTTGCCGCCAATCTTCGTCGTGCTTTTTCTGGGATTGTGGCTGGAAATGTTAAGGAACAAGGCATTAAAGCCATTAAAGCCCACGGTCCCTTTGTGCTAACCGCAGAACCTGCCCTGATGCAGCACCTGGACGAGTTACTGACCTCATTTGTTGCCCAAGGGCGCATGAAACTTGATGGCCAGCCCTACACGCCGTGTTATGTTTTAAAATAACCGCGGCTCCAAGGCGCTATTTGCAGCACAATTACCAGTATCTACAGCCGAGAAATCGGCTGCTTCACTTGTCCCCGGAAGAAAACCTTGCTCATCGCCCTACTGACGCTATTAGCTGCTGGCATTATTAAAGGTGCTATTGGTTCGGGTGTGCCGGTGTTGGTTGTGCCGGTATTTACCATGCTTTATGACGTTAAGCTCGCGATTGCCGTACTGGTTGTCCCCAACCTGTTTAGCAACCTGCTTCAGGTATGGCAATACCGGCGCCACCTACTGCCCATCCGGTTTCTAGCTGCTTTTTCGATAGCGGGCGCGCTAGGTATTATTCTGGGCACTTGGGGGTTAGTGGTTCTCTCGCCAAAGCTGCTGTCGTTAGGCGTTGCAGGCGCGATTGTCTTGTATCTAATCATCAAACTAACAAGACGGCGCTTGGTACTTTCCTACGCACTGGCTTCACGAATCGTCATCCCGGTTGGCTTACTGGGCGGTATATTGCAAGGCGCTGCGGGCATGTCCGCCCCCGCTTCAATTACATTTTTGAATGCGATGAAGCTGGAAAGGCCTGTGTTTATTGGCTCAATTTCCGTCTTTTTTGTGGCGCTTACCTGCGTGCAAATTCCCGCGCTCTTAAAGGCTGACATACTGACAATGCAGCGTTCGCTTTATAGCGTCATTGCTCTAGGCATCATTTTGACGGCCATGCCGCTGGGTGCCTACCTGGGAAATCGAATGCCACACCGTTGGTTTGATAATTTAATCATGCTGCTGCTTACGGGTATCGCCATTAAAATTATTATTGATACGCTACTCTAAGCTTGATGCCCTAAGATTAAGATCCTAAAGCAAAAAACAAGAAACAATCTACACTCTAG
>NZ_JBQSXL010000041.1:0-22840 GCF_052378165.1 Halomonas sp. AOP30-A1-24 | reverse complement strand
CCGCCACGAGGAGTATCTTTGTTGACGACTTCTTTGGCTTTTTGAGCTTCTTCACTCTTGTTACGCTGTTTATCCTGTCCATGGTTCATGACGTACTCCTTTGTATTCTGAAACTTCGCTTTGAAAAAGCCAACGTGGCTCTTTCTGCTTACAGCGTAGAACAGCCCTCTGAAACCTACAGGCCCAAAAAAGTACGGTTAGATGCTTTGCCACCCTACTACGCAGATACTAAAGTCACCCAAACATGCTCATAAGTGATAGATAGCGCGACGCCCATCAACAGCACCGCCATTATCTGATTAAAGCGTTTAAAGAAGGCGGGGTTGTCAATTCGGTTACCGACCAGGCTGCCTATCCACATGTAGCTTCCGGGGGCGCCTGCGGCCAGTAGCGCTAATCCCATCGACCAAATCACCAGGCCAGGCCCTTGAATACCCGCCGCGGGAAACTGCAGTGTGGCGATGGGGAGTGTCGCCACAATTCCTTTGGGGTTCAGCAATTGCAGAATGAGGCCGTCACGATAGCGAAGGGTGAGTGGCGAGCTGGATACGGCATTAACGTCAATGCGCGCTCTCGCAATGTGTATGGCAAGGTAAATAATATAACCACAGCCGAAAACGCTAACCGCGATGAGTAGGCGCCCATCAATCCACGCAGCACCCGCCCAGCCGAAGAGTAAAAACAGTAATAGCATCGCCGTGCCCACGCCCAGGCAGAAACCCAGCGACGTTTTTGCCTGCCCATTAACGCCTGTATTTAACCCCATCAGGTTCACAGGCCCAGGCGAATACATGATGCCCACGGCATAAGCGATAATAGCTAACATAAAAGCTCTCTGGTTAGTCGTTAAGGTGGTGCTGGTATTGGTGGGGAGTAAGGCCATAAATACGCTTAAAGCGACGGTTAAAATGGCTAAGGTCGGTAAAGCCGTAGCGAAACGTCACCTCGCTAAGCGGTGCGCCTTTTTCAAGTGCGCTGCACGCCGCATTAACCCGGCAGTTGATGACGTACTGATAGGGCGTGATGCCCAACTGCTGACGAAACAGCCGCAAGAAATGAAACTTGGAAAGGTGCGCCGCTTGGCTAATCGCTTCAAGCGAGAGGTCGGTGTCCAGGTGCGCGTGGATATACTCTTTGGCCAATCCGAGAAGTGCATCGGGCCTGCTAGAGGTATGCCCAGGCTGATAAGCACCGCCTAGTTGGGTGATTCGTTCAACAACGTGATAGAGCGCGTTTTCCTGGTCGATCTGGCTGCCGGTTGATGTGGTAATCAATCGGGCAACGTTGGTTATCCGCTCGCGTAGTGCCATGTCTTGCACCAGCGTACTGTCGAATCGAAAGTGGGATGCTGTTTCCTGCCCTAGGGCGTCGTCAAATAGGGCCTTAACTTGAGTGGGGTGAACGTACAGCATGACGTAGTCGAGCGTGCGGTCGCCGCCTGGTTGGCCGTCGTGAACGTCATCTGGGTTAAAGATAATTACATTACCCGGTGGGCTACGGTGATATTGCCCACCGCTGAAAAAGTCCTGACGACCTGACAGCGTCACCCCAAAGGCGTACTCCTCATGCGCATGCGGGTCATAGCGAAAATCGAACATCGCTGCCTGTAGCGTTTTCAGCGTGGGGATGTGCTGGCTTTTAGTGAACTGAAAGCGGCTTGCCGATTTTCCCATTGCTAAGCCTCCGTCTATCCAAATGTCATTGCGCTAGTTTAACGCTCACGTGTTAGCGCAGCTTGTACAAAATTGCGCTTTATAAGTGTCGGTTACTCCTTTTGAACGGTTGAATCTTGTTAATTAATAATAAAGTCAGCAGAGCCTTTGTTTTGACTTGAGCAGTGGGTGCTACGCTTGGTCGGTAAACGTTAAATCCAGCACTGCTCAAGACAGGGAGGTTACGGTGAAACCAATCAACGCGTTTGATCCTTCACGCCGTCAGGTTGTCGGTGGGTTAGCGACCGGCATGGCGGCTGCTATTGCCGCCCCCGCGTTTGCTCAACCATCCACTTCCCAGCCTGCCGCCAGTAATGGCGCGTCGGGTGCAAGCGCTAAAGGAGGCTCCATGCCACACAAACAGGACCCGACCAGCCAATATCCCGCACCGCCGTTTTCTGAACAGCCGCAGGAGTGGCCGGGGCTTGCCAGCAAGATGGACCCTCGGCCTGACCACGGTGAAGAGAGCTACCGAGGTAGCGGCCGTTTGCAAGGCCGAAAAGCCCTGATTACTGGTGGCGACTCCGGTATTGGTCGGGCAGCCGCCATTGCCTATGCTCGTGAGGGTGCTGATGTAGCGATCAACTATCTGCCTGAAGAAGAGTCCGATGCGCGGGAAGTGATTGAGTTAATCGAAGCCGAAGGACGCACCGCTGTAGCGATTCCTGGCGATATTCGTAATGAAGCGTTTTGCAGTGAACTGGTCGAAACGGCCGTGCAGCAGTTGGGTGGGTTGGATATCCTGGTCAATAACGCCGCCCGTCAGCAGTGGAAGCCGTCGCTTACCGACCTTAGCCACGACGATTTTGACGCCACTATGAAAACCAACCTGTACGCTATGTATTGGATTACCCAGGCGGCGATGCCGCATCTGGAAGCGGGGGCGTCGATTATCAATACCACCTCGGTGGTGGCTTACGATCCGCCTAAAATCCTGTTGGATTACTCAATGACCAAAGCGGCAATCGTGGCATTTACCAAGGCGCTGGCCAAGCAACTTGCCGAGCAGGGCATTCGTGTTAATGGCGTTGCCCCCGGCCCGTTTTGGACACCACTTCAGCCCAGCGGTGGTCAACCGCAAGAGGCCGTACAAAGCTTTGGTGACGACGGGCCACTGGGTCGCCCAGGCCAGCCGGTAGAGCTTGCCGGTGCCTACGTGCTCTTGGCCTCGCAAGAATCCAGCTTCACCACCGGCAACATTTATGGCGCTGGCGGTGGCAATGGTCATCCTTGATCAGGTTTAATCATTCCCGGCCCAGCGGCATGTATAACGCTGGGCCGGGCTTCTTTCAATCCTCCCGCCTGCTCATTCTCGTCCCGCTACCCTCATGCCGTGTTGTCTGGTAATTTCAGACTTATCTACTAAGCCTTCGTTAAAAGGATAGCTTCCCATGTTTACCGGCTTGAGTGCATTTCCATTAACGCCCATGCACGAGCAGGGGATTCGTGAAAACGAGTTTTCCCGTTTAGTGGAACGTTTGGCCGAGGCGCGGGTGGACTCTATCGGCGTGCTGGGGTCAACCGGAAGCTATGCGTATCTCAGCCGAGAGGAGCGGGCGCGCATTACTCAACTGGCGGTAGAAAGCGCAGGCGATGTACCGGTGATTATCGGTATTGGCGCATTGCGCACACGGGACGTGTTGGTGCTTGCCGAAGATGCTCAGAAAGTGGGCGCTAGCGGCGTATTGCTGGCGCCGGTTTCTTATCAAACGCTGACCAATGACGAAGTGTTTAGCCACTATGAAGCGGTCTGCCGTTCATTAAGCGTACCGCTGTGTGTTTACGATAATCCGGGCACAACGCACTTTACGTTCAGCGATGAGCTGCATGGACGTATTGCCCAGTTGCCTCAGGTCCGCTCGATCAAGATTCCACCGGTCAGCATGAATCTCAACGCTGCTCGTGAGCGGGTTGATCGCCTGCGTGCTTTGATTCCGGAGGATGTCACTTTGGGGATAAGTGGCGACGTCGTCGCGGCCACTGGCCTGATCGTGGGGTGCGATAGTTGGTATTCCGTGCTGGGCGGGTTATTTCCTGAAACGGCGCTGGCGATAACGCGAGCCGCCCAGGCGGATGATTTTAAAACAGCGCAGCGCCTTTCTGATCAGCTAGAACCTTTCTGGGCGCTGTACCGTGAATACGGAGGAAGCTTACGGGTTATCGCCACCGCCGCCGAGATCCTTGGCAAGGTCAGCACGCCTTGCTTGCCGCTGCCGCTAAACACGTTCCAGGGCAGCCAGCGCGCAAGAGTCGAGCAGGTGATTGAAGAGCTCGATCTACGTTAGGCGAAAGCATCAAAACGCCCGGTAAACGCTGGGCAAATGTGTATTGAGTACATTACTCGATAAGCTCAATCAGCCGATCCGGGTAGTCGGTAAACAAGCCGTTCACGCCCCAGTCGATGAGCTTCTGCATATGATCGGTATCGTTCACTGTGTAGATGTGTACCGCCAAGCCGTTATCTTGAGCCTGGCGAATGAACGCTTCGTCGATCACCTGCTCGCCTTCATAACGGTAATTCGACCCTAAGCCTACTGCGTAATCGGCCACGGTTTGAAAGTGCTCGTCGGTGATGTCCTGCGCTCCAGGCGTGGTACCTCTCCACTCCACCAGACGTTCACTGTCCTCTGTGCTGGGGGAGTACCATACCAACTGAATCAGTGGGATATCGTCGTTCAGTTCGTGAATCTTGAGCAGGCTCTCCTGCTCAAACGACTGGATCAACACGCGTCCGGTGTTGATCATATCAAACGCTTCCAGGCGCTTAACAAGCGCGGCATCCCGATGAATGCACTGCTGCTCAGCATGATCGGTGGCTTCGGCGCGCTGTTTTCAAGCGTCTACGCACCGGAAACGGTCTACCTGGTACTGGTCTCGATTTCTGGCTTGGCCGTGGTAGTGGTGTGGATGGCGATTGCGCTCAGTCAGCTCAACTTCCGCCGCCACTATCTGCGCGAAGGCGGGCGGCTTGAAGACCTGGTCTACCGCACGCCGTTCTACCCTTGGGTACCGCTGATCGCGTTTGCGGCTTGTCTGGCGGCGTGCATCGGCATTGCGTTTGATCCGCAGCAGCGCGTGGCGCTCTACTTCGGGGTGCCGTTCATTGGCCTGTGTTACCTGGCGCATTTTCTGCACCATCGTAAGGCCGTTCAATCCCCTGTTCACCTGGATACCGCCGCTGAGGAGAAAAGAGTATGAGTGAAACAAATCCGATCAAGGCCCTGCTGGCGGACGCACCCTTTATGGTGATTGACGGGGCACTTGCTACTGAGCTGGAAGCGTTGGGCTGCGATCTCAACGATAGCCTGTGGTCGGCGCGCCTGCTGGCCCAAGCGCCGGAGAAGATTCGCCAGGTGCATCAGGCGTATTTCGAAGCCGGTGCCGACTGCGCCATTACCGCCAGCTACCAGGCCACGGTGCCTGGTTTTATGCAGGCGGGAATGACCGCCCAGCAGGCGCGGGAGCTGATTCAGCGGTCAGTCACGTTGGCGCAGCAGGCTCGCGATGCGGTGTGGCAGCCGGGGCAAACCGACCGCCCCAAGCCGCTGGTGGCCGCGTCCGTTGGCCCCTATGGCGCTTATCTAGCAGATGGCAGCGAGTACCGCGGCGGCTATGATCTGGATCGTGCCGGGCTGGTTGAGTTTCATCGCGAGCGGTTTGAGCTGCTGCTGGCCTCGGGCGCTGATCTGCTGGCAGCAGAAACCTTGCCCTCGCTAGAGGAGGCGCTGGCAATCACTGATCTGTTGGCTGAACACCCCGGCGCCCAAGCCTGGGTTACCTTCTCGGCCAAGGATGGTGAACATATCAGCGATGGAACGCCGATTGAGGCGTGTGCCACAGCACTGGCTAACTGCCCGGGCGTGGCAGCGATTGGCATAAACTGCACCGCGCTTGCGCATATCGAGTCATTGGTCGCGGCGATCAAACGCCAGTGTGACCTGCCTGTGCTGGTGTACCCCAACTCGGGCGAGCTGTATAACGCGGAGACCAAAACCTGGCACCCGGCACCGTGTGATCACACCGCCACGGGGCCTTCTGGCTTGGCCCAAGGGGTAGAGCAGTGGTTGGCAGCAGGGGCTGCGGGTATCGGTGGCTGCTGCCGTACAACACCTGATGATATTCGGGCACTGGCCCAGTGGCGGCAGTCGCTTTAGTTGGCTAGGGGGTTGGGCTTTTCCCGCGTTAAAAGTGTGAAGCGCCTAGCTCTCGCTTAAGCCATTCGGCCAACTGCTCACTACGTTGGCGGTTGTGGTGGCGGGGTAGCCAGAGGCAGAGCTTGGCGGGGGTTTCGATAAATCCCCAGGGTGCGGTGAGCCGTCCATTTTTCAGGTCATCTTCTACCAATAGCCTTGGCGCAATCGCCACGCCTAAGCCTGCCACGGCGGCTTCGATTAAATAGTAGAGATGATCGAACCCCTGGCCTTTACCCAAAGCCTCTTCAAGAGTCGTCAGTTCAAGCCCTTGGGCGCGGCCCCATTGTGGCCATGCCTGGGGGCGAGAAGCGGTGTGTAAAAGCTTGCTGGAAAAGAGCGTATCCGGCTGCGCTGGGTCGAGCTTTGCTTCCAAGTGAGGGCTTGCCACCGCGCAAATCTGCTCGGCCATTAGCTCGACGACGTCTACCTCCGCAGGCCAGGGCGGCTCGGAAAAGGCCAGGGTAGCGCTGATATTTTCCTGCTTGGCGGGCAGTTCACTTTCGCTCACTACGACCTGCAATTTGAGCTGGGGCAGGTCGCGCTGCAGACGGCCCAGCCTGGGAATCAACCAGCGCGCCAGCAGGCTGCCGGGGCAGGCCAGCGTGAAGGGCGCTTCTTCCACATCACGCTTGAGATCCGCGCAACTATCACGCAGGCGGGTAAACGCTTCGCCAATGCCGTGATAAAGCCGCTCGCCGTGGTGAGTCAGCTCAATGCCACGGCCCGCTTTGGCAAAAAGCGCCACACCAAAATGTTCATCCAGACTGCGCAGCTGGCGACTAACGGCACCGTGGGTCACGCTTAGCTCATCGGCTGCGGCCGTCACGCTGCCTAGCCGGGCGGTGGCTTCAAAGGCGCGCAGGGCACTTAAAGGGGGCATGCTTTGTTGCATCAACGGTTGACTCCAGCTCACATATTGATGACATCTTATCGATTTTTATCTCCGCCTGCTTGCGCTACTTTCAATGCAACTGCTACTCCGCTTTGAGAGGTCATCATGAACCAACCTGCGCTCCAGCCTGATATTAACGGCCTGTTTGGCCAATTCGGCGGCCGTTTTGTTGCCGAAACGCTAATGCCGCTGATTCTTGAGCTGCAAGCCGAATACGACGCTGCCAAAGACGACCCCGAATTCCAGCGCCAGCTCGCCTACTTTCAGAGCGACTACGTAGGGCGCCCCAACCCGCTCTACTTTGCCGAGCGGCTGACCAAACACTTTGGCGGCGCGAAGATCTATCTCAAGCGTGAAGAGCTTAACCATACCGGCGCGCACAAGATTAATAACTGCATCGGCCAAGTGTTGCTGGCCAAACGCATGGGCAAAAAGCGCATCATCGCTGAGACCGGAGCCGGTATGCACGGCGTGGCTACGGCCACGGTGGCGGCGCGGTTTGGTTTGTCCTGTGTGATCTACATGGGCTCAACGGATATCGATCGCCAGCAGCCCAACGTATTTCGCATGAAGTTGCTGGGCGCTGAAGTGATCCCGGTCACTTCCGGCACCGGTACGCTGAAAGATGCCATGAACGAAGCGCTGCGCGATTGGGTCACCAACGTGGATGACACCTTCTACATCATCGGCACTGTGGCCGGGCCGCACCCGTATCCCGCCATGGTACGTGACTTCCAGGCGGTGATTGGTCACGAAACCCGCGCGCAAATGCAGGAAAAAGAGGGACGCCTGCCCGATTCGCTGGTGGCCTGTATTGGCGGCGGCTCCAACGCCATGGGGCTGTTCCATCCGTTTTTGAACGATGCCTCGGTCGAAATGATTGGCGTTGAAGCGGGCGGCAAGGGCGTTGAAAGCGGCCAACATGCGGCCAGTCTAAACGGCGGCGCGCCGGGCGTACTTCACGGCAACCGCACCTATCTGTTGCAGGATGAGGACGGCCAGATTATTGATGCCCATTCGATTTCGGCGGGCCTGGATTACCCCGGCATCGGCCCGGAACACGCCTGGTTGCACGAGCAGGGGCGCGTTGAATATGTATCGGCCACCGACGATGAAGCGCTTGAAGCCTTTCAGACGTGCTGCCGCCTGGAAGGGATCATCCCTGCCCTTGAAACGGCCCACGCGTTGGCCGAAGTCGCCAAGCGGGCACCGAATCTACCCAGCGATCACTTGATGGTGGTTAACCTGAGCGGGCGCGGTGACAAAGATATGATGAGCGTAGCCCACTACCTGGGAGAAAAATTCAAATGAGCGCATCTGTTCAAAAGAGCGAATCTATTCACCAGAGCGCACATAAGGAGACTGCCATGAATCCCAACTCGCGTCTTGCAGCACGCTTTTCCGCGCTCAAAACCGAAAACCGCCCGGCGCTGGTGAGTTATCTCACCGCAGGCGACCCAGATATGGCGACATCGCAACGCATTCTTGAGGGCCTGCCCGCTGCTGGTGTGGACGTGATTGAGCTGGGCATGCCGTTCAGTGACCCCATGGCCGATGGCCCCGCGATCCAAAAAGCCGCGCTGCGCGCCCTAAAAGAAGGCCAGACCCAAGCTAAAACGCTGGAAATGGTGCGTATCTTTCGCGAAAAAGATACCACTACGCCCATCGTGCTAATGGGCTACTACAACCCTATTTACCGCTATGGCGTAGAGCGCTTCTTAACCGATGCCGCTAGCGCCGGCGTGGATGGCCTGATTGTGGTCGACCTGCCCCCGGAGCACGACGACGAGCTTTGCCAGCCCGCCGCCCAGCATGGCATCGACTTTATCCGCCTGGCCACGCCCACCACGGACACCAAGCGCCTGCCCAAAGTGCTGGGCAACGCCTCCGGGTTTATCTACTACGTTTCGGTGGCAGGCGTTACTGGCGGCAGCGCACCCACGCCCGAAAAACTTGAGCGCTCAGTCAGCCAGCTACGCGAACACACCCAGCTTCCCATCGCCGTTGGCTTTGGTATTCGCACCCCGGAACAGGCCGCGATTATTGGCCGATTCAGCGATGCGGTAGTGGTTGGCTCCGCGTTGGTAGATTGTATCGAGCACGCCGCAACGCCTGATAAAGCCGTTAAAGGAGTGCATGATCTTGCCCGCGCACTGGCTGAAAGCGTTAGGGAGTGCCGCGAGCTGGGCGAGCCGCAAGTCAGTTAAAACAAGCTAATTAAAACCAGGTTGTTTAAACCAGGTCATTAAGAAACGGTTAAACGATGCCGCCATTGGCACGCAGGGTTTGGCCGTTAATCCAGCCGCCTTCAGGCGAGGCGAGAAAAGCCACGACGCTTGCGATATCGTCCGGTTGGCCAAGTCGCTCCAGTGGCGGCATCTTGGCCATCCGCTCGACCAGTTCGTCAGATTTACCCTCAAGAAACAGATCTGTCGCGGTAGGGCCTGGTGCCACGGCATTGACGGTGATCGAGCGGCCACGCAGCTCTTTGGCAAGAATCGCGGTTAAGGTCTCAATGGCGGCTTTGGTGGCGGCGTAGACCGAATAGGTTTCAAGTTTCAACCCGACAACGCTGGTCGATAGGTTGATGATCCGGCCACCGTCGCTCAGGCGGTTGGCCGCTTCGCGCATGGTATTGATCGAGCCTTTTAGATTGATATCAATCTGAGCATCCACCGCGTTCTCCTCCATCTGCGCAAGCGGGGCAAGTTTCATGATGCCTGCGTTATTGACCAGCACATCAATGTGCCCCCACTGCGTTTCAAGAGTGTCAAAAAGCTGACGCACCGCTTGGGCATCGGCTATATCAGCTTGAATAGCCTGCGCTTTACCACCCGCCGACTCAATCTCTTGAACCACGTGGTCAGCGGCTTCTGCATTGCCTGCGTAGTTGACGACCACCGTAAAGCCATCGCGCGCCAGCTGTTTGGAAATAGCCGCCCCAATCCCCCGGGAACCACCCGTTACAAGCGCAATTTTCTGTTCTGCCATCGTTTTTCTCCTTCTGCGTAGGGAGTCGGTGAATACCTGACGTATGCAGCATAAAAGACAAAGCGTGCTCTATAATCAGGCTTAACCTGTCATCACTATTCGGAAAGCGTGAACAATGGACCGACTTGATACGATGCACGCGTTTACGCGTATCGTCGAAAGGCGAAGCTTTACTCACGCCGCGCAAGACCTGAGTATTTCCCGCTCAACGCTGACCGAGGCCATCAAAACATTGGAGGCACGCCTTGGCGTAAGGCTGTTGCAACGTACCACGCGCTCGGTGCACCCAACGCGGGATGGCGACGCTTACTATCACCGCTGTTTGAGTATTTTGGCCCAGGTTGAGGACGCGGAAGGCGCGCTAATGAATGCCAAGCCCAAAGGCGTGCTGCGGATAGACGTTCACGGCACGCTAGCCCGCCATTTTATATTGCCGAAGCTACCCGCGTTTCTTAACACCTACCCAGGTTTGGAGCTTCACATGAGCGAGGGTGATCGTCTGGTCGATCTAGTAGGCGAGGGCATCGACTGCGCATTGCGCGTCGGTATGCCCCAGGACAGCGATATGCACTCCCGGCGAATCACTACACTTGATGAAGTCACGGTCGCCTCGCCCGAATACCTGGCCAAGTACGGAACGCCGCATTCCGTGGCCGAGCTTGGCGGGCACACGATGGTGGGCTTTCACTCCAGCCGTGCAGGCCAGACGCTGCCTCTTGAGTTCACTAATGGCGGAAAAGTTGAATATGTAACGTTGCCCGCCAGCGTGACCACAAGTGCAGCAGAAAGCTATTACGCGGCCGCACGACTAGGGCTCGGCATCATTCAGGTGCCCCGTTACCATGCAGAAGATGATCTACGAACTGGCCAGTTGATCGAAGTCCTGCCCGCCAACCCGCCCACAGGATCACCCGTTTCCATTCTGTACCCAAGCAACCGTCAGTTATCCTCCCGCGTGCGAGTATTTATCGACTGGGTGGTTAGCGTGTTTGATGAAGGTGATGAGCTTGCCAAACTTGTGGAAGAGCGCCGAGGTGAAAAGGATAAAGCGGTGACGGTGTCGCTGGATAATCTATAAACTATGGGGCTGCCTGAATCTATGGTTGTACCTGTTGGGATAAGCGTTTGCCTAATTGTTTCTGCTTCTTATATCAGGTCGTTTGATAATCCCCGAGTACACGAGCTATCACACCATGCGGATGGAAGGTGATGGCATTGCCATGGTGGCAACTACCCAATTCTTTAACTAAGAGGCCATAATGCGAAAACTCCTTACACTGATAGTAGTGCTGGCGCTGGGCTATGCCGGGGTGTACTTCTATTACGGCCATGCCGTTAAACAGGAAGTCCAGCAACAGCTGGATAACCGTGGCCTTTCTGCGGTCAGCGTCGATAACGTTGAGTACGGTGTGCTGGCGCCCGTTAGCAGCTCTGCAAATCTTACGGTAAGCATTACTTATCGTGGCGCCCAAGCGGAGCTGGACCTAGCCGTAGAAGGCCACCCCGTGTTTTCCGATGAGGTAAGCGTCAGGCTTGATGGCCTGCAAGCGCTGCGGTTGGGCATTGGTTTGGGGATGTAGTAACGCTTCAACGTGACAAGGCGAGAGGGCATCCGTCTAAGCACTTTCGTTACGATCCAGCCTTTCAAAGCGGACCGGTATAGGCGGATTGGCATATCCTGTTTGAATAGCACGTTGTAAACGCATTGGGACGCGTAGCGACATATGCTCTTGGCTATTCACTTGTGAAAGATAAGGGAAACCATGTATCCGGTATCTATAAAAGGGGTATTACTCCTGCCCGCCAACAAGGTCGTACTGGCGCTCAACGACCGCGATGAGTGGGAGCTGCCCGGCGGGCGTATCGAGATAGGTGAAGTATCGTCAGAATGCCTAGAGAGAGTTCGAGGAAGAGCTGGACGTAAAGGTCGTTGGTCAGGAAATTATCGATAGTTACCTGTTTGAGGTCATTCCCCAAAAGCATGTATTCATCGTCACCTACGGCTGCCGTCTTGTGAGCGACTTCAACCCAAAGGTGAGTCACGAACATTCCCGAATTGATACGTTTCCTATTGATGACTTGCCCCATAACTTACCTGCAGGGTATGCCCAATCGATTAATGCATGGTGCGCCATGCAGGGCAGCCTACCCCTGGTCGATAGTCACGTTTGATCGATGACAATATCGATAACCGACCGCTGAACACGTTTACCCATGCCCTACCGTAACCATGGTGATTGAAGGTTACGCCGCCGCAAAACGCCATCAAACCCCGGTGCTGCTTTCAAACCACATATCCATCATCAGCGGTTGGCAAGCCTGTGGTAAAAGCGGCGGGTGGAACGTACAGAGTTAGCTAGTGAGCGCCGCTACAAGCGATACATTATTAGCGCTGGTGCACCTCAAGTGAGTCCTCCGGTGCTTCATGCCGGTCATTCAAACCGTAATCCCGGATGATGGCCGCAACACGAAGCCGATAGTCGGCAAAGATTTCCTGTCGGCCTGCTTTCTGAATGGAGCGGTGAGGTTCGAACGTCCGCCACTGCTTGACGGCTTCTTCGTCCCGCCAGAAGGAGAGCGACAGGATTTTGCCTGGGTGGGTAAGGCTCTCAAAGCGCTCTATCGAAATATAACCGTCGATATCTTTTAGGTGCGGGGCCAGCGTGCTGGCGGCATCCAGGTAGTCATCTTTGCGGTCCTTATGGGGTAGCGCTTCGAATATCACGGCAATCATAAAGCACTCCATGCATCTGTCGGTGCAATACCCAGCGTGCCATCTACTGCTTCAACGAAGCTGCGTTCCTCCTTGAGGATAAAGCGCTGCGCCATGGCAAAGTTCGCTTGCCCGCCTTCGTCAGAATGTAGCCGTAAGCGGTAGGCTTCATAGGCGGCCAGGCTATCGAAAGCGACAAGGCCCCAGGCCACGTTATTCGACCCTTCATGGGGAAGAAAATAGCCGATGAGGTGGCCGCCGCAGCGGGGAATAATCTGGCCCCAGTTTTCGGCGTACTCCTTGAAGGCACTACGTTGGAAGGGATCAATCTCGTAGCGAATCACACAGGTAATCGTCATGGGGATCTCCTCTGGTTTGAAAGGACAATACCGCGTTGTCGGCCTCTTATGGTTCGACTAGAATCGAATCATGAGTGAAGGCCCCAACATCGTGCGCGTCGCAGCGCTTATCGGAGATAACGCCAGAGCAGAGGTTCTCTCCGCCCTGATGTCAGGCCGTGCGTACACTGCCACTGAACTGGCAGATACGGCCGGGGTAACCAAGCAAACCATCAGTTTTCATCTTGGCAAGCTGCTGGAGGCTGCGCTGATTACGGTCGAAAAGCAGGGCCGCCATCGCTATTTCATGCTGGCCGGGCCAGAAGTGGCTAGCCTGCTTGAATCGCTGATGGGTCTCGCATTTAAAAATGAAGATGGTTCCCGCTTTACCGGCCCCCGCGATCCCGCACTTCGTAAGGCACGTATTTGTTATGACCACTTGGCCGGGGAATTAGGCGTATGTGTATATGAACAGATGCTTCAAAACGGCATCTTTCAGCAGCACTCAGGAGGGCTAGACCTCACTGAGCATGGTCGAGCATGGTTGCTTCGATAGGGTATTGATACCGATGCACTGGCGTCTTCAAAACGCCCATTGTGTAGAACATGCCTCGACTGGAGCGAGCGCAGGCATCACCTGGCAGGCGCGCTTGGCAGTGCGCTGCTTACCCGTATTCAGGAACTGGGGTGGGCGAAGCAAGAGAAGGATTCCCGAGTGATTGCGTTCAGCGCTTCAGGCGAGAAAGCGCTGTGGGCAATGCTCACACCTCAAAGTACGTTAACAGTTTCCGGCCAGACATTTTCCTCTCAGCGGCCTGTGGACATCGAAAACATTCAAACGATACAACATACATAGTCCAACTCTACTTTTGAGGCCTCGCCTAATGCACTACCGCCCCATGACGATTGAAGATTACGACGCCGCCGTGGCGCTATGGCTGAGCACGGAAGGCGTGCGGCTGCGCGATGCGGATTCCCGCGAAGGCGTTGCCCGCTATTTGCAGCGTAACCCCGGTTTAAGCTTTGTGGCGGAAGCAGAGGGAAACGTAGTGGGCACGATTATGAGCGGCCATGACAGCCATCGAGGCTTTATTCAGCATTTGGCGGTCGCGGCTTCACACCGCAACATGGGGGTCGGCTCACAGCTGGTGGCGCTCTGCCTGGAAGCGCTTAAAAATGAAGACATCCAAAAATCCCACTTGATGATTCTGGTAGAAAACGAAGCCGGTAAACGCTTCTGGAGCAACCTGGGCTGGGAGTTTCGGAGTGATATCGCGCTCTACTCGTTTATTAACGGCGGCGGGCCGAACGCCTAGAACTCTGAGTGCCTTGGCTTGGCTTGGCCGAGTATGGGGAGCCAAGTTTTCTGCAACCATTCAGAGATGGCGCGCTATCGTCGCTAAGCCACAAGAACAATGAGCGCAAACATCATACGGATGGCATAAGCTTGATGTTCCAAGTCATCACGATAAAGGATGCACCGTGAACAATGACGAGTTAAAAGCTTTATTTGATCAACAAGCATCAAACTATGATCAGCAGTGGGCAAAACTATCCCCCATTACCAACGGGCTCTATTCCCTGCTGGAGTCCGTTTTTGCAGACTTACCTGAGAATGCCAGCATCCTTTGCGTAGGCGTGGGAACAGGCAGAGAGCTGGTCTATCTAGCCAAGAAGTTTCCTGGCTGGCACTTCACCGCTGTAGACCCTTCGGGCGCTATGTTAGATGCGTGCCGCGAAGCTGCCAATAAAGAGAATATCGCATTGCGCTGTACCTTCCATGAAGGGTACGTAGAGTCACTTCCCGATGACACTACCCATGATGGCGCTACCTGCTTTTTAGTCTCCCAGTTTATGGTGGATGAAGCCGCCCGCGCTGCATTCTTTCAGCAGATTGCTAACAGGCTCAAGCCTGGCGGCGTTTTGGCAAATGCTGACCTGGCGTTTGATAAAGAGGTGGGGGGCTTTGACGCCATACTGAAGGTGTGGATGACGGTTATGTCAGGAAACGGTGTTCCAGCGGAAACCATCATTAAAATCAAAGCTGCCTATGAAAAAGACGTAGCGATTCTCCCACCTGACACCGTTGCCTCGATTATTCAGTCAGGCGGTTTTACACGCCCAGTGCCATTCTTTCAGGCTGGGTTAATTCACGCTTGGTTTACGAAGCGGGAATAGGCGCGCTCAGTCCGCTAATAACAAAAATATTTTCAGTATTGCACTGAAATATGCTTTCTATAGAAGGCGTCGCACTATATAGACGCAGCTTTTTACAATGATATTCAACGTCTATAGGAACACATTTATGTCTGATGCACAGAACGCTGTAAACATTGTCAGCAACTTCCTGGAAGCCTCTATGGCACCCGACCCAGAGCTTGCGGCCACCTATATGGCCCCCGATGTCGTTATCACCTTCACCGGTGGCCGCGCCATGGAAACCCCGCACGCCATTACCCACTTTAATGCTGGGCGTTATGCGTGGGTTAAAAAAGCGCTAGGGCAGTTTGATTGGACGGTTCACGAGGACCACATCGTTGTCTACTCCAACGGTACGTTATACGGAGAATGGCCAGATGGACGTCCTTTTGCAGGCAACCGCTATTTGGACCGGTATGAAGTGCGTGAGGGCAAAATCACGCGCATGGATGTATGGAACGACAGTGCAGAGTGGATATTAACGCCTGAGCTTAACCGGCAGTCTTAATCAGCGTGTGTGGAGCTGGGCACATCATAATGCGGGTGGCATGGAGCGATAGGGTGTGCCTTGTTTTAAAGCAACTGCTCATTTAATTATCAGATAGACAAGTAAGGCTATACCGACGGGGTGTTAGTGCATGACTGCAAAAATATCCGGATAGGAAAATGCCAGTCAGGCTTAACGGACTGGCATTACCGCCTTGGCGGGATGATGCGTGAAAGCGAGACGCTGAAAGTGGGGATGATCCCACCGAATTACACAAACAAATTACTCGGCACCGATCTCATCGAGCCCGGCACGGGCGCAAGACGCGTCGATATCGCCCGATGGTGCACCACCTACACCAATACCGCCGACCAGCTCACCATTGATTCGTATCGGCAGACCACCTGCCTGAACCACCATCCTGGCATCCATGTTGTGCATCCCATCATTCCCCGGATTGCCACCGATAAATCCGGCCAGGCCAGCGGTGTCACGCCCCATGCTGGCCGAAGTGAAGGCCTTGCCTATGCTACTGTTGATGGTATGCGGCCCAGCATTGTCGGCGCGTAACAGCACTTTCGTTTCACCGCTACGAGCAGCGATAGCAACGCTGACATTGTGGCCTTCGGCAGAGCAGGCATCCAACGCAGTCTGCGCAGCAGCCAGGCTCATGTCGAGCGGTAAATAAGGCGCTGTTGGAAGATCTTGCGCCATAACGGAAACAGGAGCCATCAACACGGCAGCCAAAGCAAGATTACGAATCATTTTGCGTCCTCGGTAAAATTAATATTCATATTGATGCTCTTAACCTATAGCAATGTTTAATAAATATTCAAAGTTTAAATTACTTTGTAGTGCTCTCAATAGCGCCTATATAGGCCGAACACGTTAGCGGGCGTGCTGACGCTGAGGATTTTCGTCGCATGCTATAAGCCCGGCAGCTATTCAGTGACGCTGCCTTTTCAGCCATTACTTTTAAAGGTGCCCCATGGCGTTGAACCCCCACTTCTGGGCAGAAGAGCTATCGCTACTGCATGACCACCTTTGGGCGCGCCTGACCCAAGGTGTCAGCGACCGCCACGCACCGGCGCGTTACCTCACCCTGGCCACCGTTAGCGAAAGCGGCATGCCGCAAGCCCGCACGGTAGTGCTCCGCAGCGCCGATAAGCAGGCGGCAACGCTTGCCATCTACACCGATATTCACTCAGAAAAGATAAGCGCTCTTCGCGCTAACCCTATGGCCGCGCTGCACGTATGGGATGCTGCTGAGCAGCTGCAAATACGCATAGAAGCCAGCGTCAGTATTCTGACCGGCGAAGCCGTAAGCGAGCAGTGGCAAAGCCTGCCGGAACACGCCCGTAGCGCCTATAGCAGCGGGCTGGCGCCGGGCGAACCGATTGCGGCTTCACTGGATTACACCAAAACGCCGGATGAAAGCGCTTTCGCAGTGTTGTGGATGGACGTTCAAGCGATAGAAGCGCTGCACTTGGGCCATCACCATCACCATCGCCGTGCCGTATTCTCGTGTGGTGATGGTTGGGCGGGGCAGTGGCTGGTGCCGTGATGGCCGCGCATCTGCTGCTTTTAATGCGGGGTTGGTACCCTCGGGTACCGAAGAATGAATCCAATCGGAGCGAAAATGACGACCTTACCCACCTTTGATACCGCTCGTCTTAAAGTGCGACCACGGACGGATGCAGACCTTTCAGCCTGTTTGGAAATGGATCGCGACCCTGAGGTGACGAAGTTCGTTAAAGGCCCATGGTCTAACCCTAAACGGCACGAGGCCTTCGTACGTGAGCGGATCGATACTAACTTTGGCGAGGGGCTCGGCTACTGGTCCGTGTTCTTACGCGAGCGTCCTGATCAATTTCTCGGCTGGATTCTTTTAATACCCTACGATGGCGTCGGGCCTGAAGTTGAAATCGGTTGGCGGTTCAATCGAAAAGCGTGGGGAAAAGGCTTTGCAACCGAGGCGGCCACGCCGGTGCTAAAGCATGCGCTTGAAACACTCGCACTTCGCCGTGTTGTTGCTGATATCGATGCTGACAACGTGGGGTCCATCCAAGTCGCTATCAAAATTGGCATGTCGGATGAGGGCATGAAGGAGCTTGATGGCGTTACCTATCAATCATTTGTGGCGCGTCAATAAATGCGCGAAAAGGGTATGACGGCAGCTCTTACGTGTTTGGCACTGGCGATCTCTCTGTGTTTGATGCGCGCCCGCTAGCGCTTGAGCAGAATGTGATTGTGGTGGCCGTGAATTACCATCTCGGCCTGCTATCGGCACAAGCGTTGGTCTCCCATGATGATGCGTTTCTGGAAAACCTCGCCCTGACAGACAATCTACAGGCAACCGAACAAGGATGGCATTTGGAGCCTCAACCCAGCTGAGCTTCTATTGCGGTCTTGTCGATCACCGACCAGACTTCCTGAATCTTATTATCACGGAAGAGGTAGAACGCATTCTCGCAAAACGTCACTTTTTTGCCGTCCACCGCAAGGCCGAGGAAGCTACCTTTCGGGGTTACATCGAATCGCAGCCTGCACGCAACATGGGGTGAATCAACGGCCAAAAGCTCAATGTTGAAGTGAAGATCCGGTATCTGCTCATAATCGGCTTCCAGCATGGCACGATAACCATCAAGCCCTAGGCGCCTGCCGTTGTGGTGGACATTGTCATGCACGAACTGGCCAAGGCTCGTCCAGTCCTGATGATTGAGGCAGGTGATATAATCATGGTATGCCGCTTCCAAGTCACGTTTGTTCATCCTGATTCTCCTTTCCTGGGCTGGCGTGAAGGTATTCGCCAAGGGTACACAGGCTCAGTATCATAAGCAGCCTAAACCAAGCCACAGAAGTCATCGTTCATGTCGTGCCCGCCTTGCCCCCATTGCCAATCTGAATTCGTCTATCAGGATCAAAGCCTGTTCATCTGCCCCGAGTGCGCCCACGAATGGAGCCCCTCTGAGACTGAGGCAGAAGGCACCGTGGCGGTAAAAGATGCCCACGGCACACTGTTAGCGGAAGGCGACAAGGTAACGATGATCAAAGACCTCAAGGTCAAGGGTAGCTCACTGGTACTCAAGGTAGGCACCAAAGCCGTTATCAAGCGGCTCGTGGATAGCAAGGATCACCAACTGGACTGCAAGGTCGATGGCGCAGGCGACATGATGGTAACCGCTCATTTTGTGAAAAAGGCCTGAATAAGAGCCGGAATTCCTCTATCCACATCACGACGCAGTGAGCTGAGGCTCATCCACTTCCACCGCGTCACACAACGTTTCAGAAAAGCTTGCCAGGGCAGGCGTCCAGGTTTCCGGTTCGGGGGCGACAAAATAGGTATCGATATGGGCAATAGAAGCGGGCAGCGCCAGTGTGTGAATCCCGAACCGGTGCTGATGAGCGTCAACTGTTCCACGCGGTAATACCGTATAGCCCATCCCGGCAGCGACGCAGCCCAGCATCGCATCCAGCGAGCCGAACTCGAATATCCGGCCCGCATTGACGCCATAGGAAGCCAGCAATAGCTCGATACGCTGGCGATAGCTACACCCTTGGCGAAACGCCATGAAGGCAGACGCCAGCAGCGCTTGTGAAGAGGGCATCGTCGTCATGGGCATTGAGCCCACTAAGACAAGCTCCTCGCTAAATGCTTTAAGCACGTGGTAGCGGCTATGCTCAAGCCGCCCAGCCACGAAGGCACAGTCCACCTGCCCGTTTAGCAACAGCTCGACCAGCTCAGCCGTTGGCCCGGTCTTGAGCTGGATATCAACATCAGGCTGCGCTGCGTGATACGCCGCTAGTATCGGCGGAAGACGCAATGCCGTCGTGGTTTCCATAGCGCCTATCCGCAGCCGCCCACACGCCTTCTCCTGGCCCTTGAACAGCGATACCGCTTCATCGTGGGCCGTCAACATGCGCTCAGCGTACTCCACCAGCGCCAACCCAGCGCTTGTGGGGCGAACACGCCCCGCGCGATGAAACAGCTGTACGCCTAACTCCTCCTCAAGTTTCTTGATGTGAGTCGTCACGTTGGATTGCACCGTGTGCAAGCATTTTGCCGCTGCCACGAAGCTGCCTGTCTCGGCCACCGCCATAAATAGTCGTAATGATTTAAGCTGCATACACACCTTTCTGCCAAGCCAGCGATATCTCAAAAAAAGATAGTAACTATCAAAACAAATCGTTTCTAGAAATAGTTCCTCGCGCGTAGTCTGGCTGTGCAGTACCGCGCTGCCCACTTGCCCGAAAGGCGGCACAACAAGGACACAACCTGATGAGCCGAACATTTACTTCCCACGATTTGCCCGCCCTGATGACCGGCATAATGGCGACCCTAGCGGGGATCGGCATTGCTCGCTTTGCCTACACGCCGCTATTACCGGCGATTATTCAGGAAGGCTGGTTTACCGCAAGCCAGGGCGCCTACCTGGGGGCAGCCAACCTGCTGGGCTACTTTATCGGCGCGCTTGTTGCCCACTCCCTGAGTGAGCGCTTTTCTACGCGCCACGTAATGGCGGCAAGCTTCGCCGGCATCGCCTTAAGCTTTGTGCTTTGCGCTGGGGAGGGCGGTTTCACCTGGTTCTTCTTCTGGCGCCTGGTGTCGGGCATTGCGGGCGCCATCTTAATGGTGGTTGGCCCTTCGCTGGCGTTGGCGGCCACGCCCGCTGAAAGGAAAACCCGTGTCGGTGCCATGGTGTTTACGGGGATTGGCCTGGGCGCTCTGCTTTCAGCCTTCATCGTGCCGTTGCTGCTTGAATTAAGTCTCGCGTTTACGTGGGGCGCGTTGGGGCTGCTCTGCGTTATGGCGGGGCTTTTATGCGATCACGGCATCACTCGGCTGGCGTTACCTGCCACGGCCAGCTCAACGGCCAATAAATCCAGGGAGTATTCGGGGGTAAAGGTCGTCGTGTGGCTGGTCATTAGTGCGTATGCCCTGGATGCGGTTGGGTTTGTGCCTCATACCGTGTTCTGGGTGGATTATCTCGCCAGGGAAAACGCGCTAGGTAACCAGGCCGCTTCATTTCAGTGGGGGATCTTCGGTTTAGGTGCCGTGTGCGGGCCGCTCATGGTCGGCGCCCTGGCGCAGCGGGCAGGTTGGCATTATGGTTTGGCGATTGCTTTTTTAGCGAAGGCTGCCGCTGTCCTGCTGCCGGTGTTCTCGCTAGCACTGATCAGCCAATCGGTTTCCTCTTTTATGGTAGGAGCGATGATCCCCGGCATTGTCGCACTCACCTCGGGCCGCCTTGCTGAGCTGGTAGGGCCAACTGCGCACAAGAAAATCTGGGGGCAAGCCACCGCCGCTTTTGCTGCTGCCCAGGCAGTGGCTGGCTATGCCATGTCGGCACTCTATGGCGTTTGGGGCACTTACTCGCCGCTGTTCGCCATCAGCGGTCTCATGCTCGTCGCAGGCTTTTTGCTGGTACTGCTTAGCCGTGGTTTACAGCAGCGCAACGCGGCGCTTACTGCTCAAAACAGGAGATAATAATGGAACTCTACCTAAACGCTACATCGCCCTACGCGCGCCTGGTGCGTATCGTGCTACTGGAAAAAGGCCTGAGCGACGCCGTCACGCTGAAATGGTGTGACCCCTGGGCCGACGACCCCGCGCTATTAAAGGCCAACCCCGCCGGGCGTATTCCTGCGCTAGTCACCGAGGAAGGCACTACGCTCAGCGAATCGATGCTGATCGCTATTTATCTGGATAGCGCTTATCCGGAGAAGCCCATGCTGCCACTATCTCGCTTAGCGGAGGTGATGCACTTAGCGGGGTTGGGGCAAAACCTCATGGAAGCGGCGTTTACGACAGTGATTGCCAGAAAGCACAATGGCAATGAGATCGACAATAGCGAGCTGGGCCAGCGGCGTTCGCGGGCCATTCAGCGGCTGCTCGAACAATTGAACCGAGAGCTTGGCGAAGCGCCAGCGGCCTCGCCCCTTAGCCTCGGTGATATTGCCGCCGCTGTCGCGTTGGATTACCTCGCTTTCAGATTACCGGAGGTGGCGTGGAGGGAGACCTATCGACCGCTTGCTTCGTGGCACCAAGGTGTGATCACACGTTCGAGCTTTCAGGCGACCGCGTTGACCACATCTTAACGATGATCCAGCGACGAAGGGAAAAGGCCACTGCAACGCCAACGCTACCGACTAAAAACTAACCCGCCGCGGTGGGATTAATCTAAGTTAACTGCTAGTCTCGGAATATTAGAGCGAAAAACGCCGCAGGGAACATACGATGCAGAATGCTTGCCAACGGTTCACCCTACCAAGCAGCTCATACAAGGGCAGGCTAGCGGTATTCTGCTGGCCGGCTCTACGTACGGTTGACCCCCGCGAACGCGGCTATCTGCCTCGCCACTACTTTTCATGCAAAGACGTGCCGGTAGACGACTTATTCAGCGTTTCAGAAACCATGACTGATCGCCCTTTTAAAGGACATACAGCATGTTTTTCGCAGGGTATTACATGGAGTTATGAGCAGCCGGTTGAGACTATGGCGGGCGGGATAGGATCTTATGAGTCAATTGATAAATGACACCTTTCGACTCTAAGCGGAAGTTCCGAAAAATGCAGCAGGCGCACGAATTTTGGCTACACACCCTAATGGAATTTAATGGTGCTGATAATCATTGGCTTAGGAATATCTGGCAGGCTGCATTTGCCAGAAAAAAGTGCCAGCACGTTCATTCAATCATAGAGCGTGCTGTCTAATACGCTGTTAGGAAGACTATGGCATCAACTATATCCATTTTAACTGCTTATATAATTGTTGTCTCTACGTTCTACCTTATGGGTTACTGGACGGAGTTCGGCATCAATTACCTAGAGTACATAACAATCTCGGAAGTAGCTATTGTTGCTCTTAACTCTATTCTGGCCTCATTCGGATTTATCGCATTAGGAGCCCTTCTAAGTCATATCTATTTAGGTAATATTTTCAAGGTTGGTGAAGGAAAATACACACCTGAAGGTCGATTCCTAAATAAATGGTGGAAGCTATTAATACTCCCGTTAGTGGCTTTGGTTCTATTTGCCATATACACCAATAAGCCGCTTGCAATGTTTGCAGTGGCATTCCTTTTTTCACCAATAATTGGAATTTGGGTTGCAAATCAAGGTGTGTTCGAAAAAATGATTAATAATCATGAGATTAGATTCTCGATTATTCAGATGGCCGTTCTCGTTGTTTTTATGTCACTACCAAAGGGGCATTTAGATGCATGCGCTGTAAAAAGCAGTATCGAAACTAATCAAGTTATTATTGACAATAATCGGTATACTTATGTTGGAAAACTAAATGACAGCTTGTTTC